>JAOAPQ010000796.1 GCA_025462965.1 Bryobacterales bacterium | reverse complement strand
GTTCCACTGAGACATCGCATCCGTCAAACGTGCTCTTCGTGAACCGAGGCGCTTCGAGCGCACCTTGAATATTCATTCCGTAATCGACGATGTTAGCTACAAATTGAGCGTGCGCCTGGGCCTGGTTCCAGCCGCCCATAATGCCGAAACCGATACGGATATCTCCTTTCTGCATAAACGCCGGAATGATGGTGTGTAGCGGACGCTTTCGCGGAGCCAGCGCATTGGGGTGGCCGGCTTCGAGGGAGAATAGGGCCGCCCGGTTCTGAAACGCAAAGCCAGCGCCTTTCGGCACCACTCCCGATCCGAAACCCGCGAAGTTGCTCTGGATCAACGATACGATGTTGCCCTCCCGGTCAATCGCCGACATGTAGATAGTATCGGCGCCGGGCAGCTTCGTGACCCAGGCCAGGTCCGTCGGCGTGACGCTGCACGCTGCATGATTAACGTCGATGAGCTGCGCCCGGCGCACCGCCGTTTCCTTCGAAATCAGACCGGCGACGGGAATCTTGGCGTAGCGAGGGTCGCCTACATATCGCAGCAGGTCCGCATATGCCAGCTTCTTGGCCTCGATCATAACGTGCAAAGCGCGGGAACTGTTGTGTCCATACTCGGCCAGCGGGAAGCGCTCCATGATGTTGAGCATGCTGAGAGCGGCCATGCCCTGTCCGTTCGGCGGCAGCTCCGTGACGGTCCATCCGCGATAAGTCGTGGAGATCGGTTCCACCCACTCCGCTTCGAATTCGGTAAGGTCGGCTGGCTTCCAAACGACGCCGTTCTCGGCGGCGGTTTTAATCATTGCCTCAGCCACGGGGCCCTTGTAAAAGCCGTCGCGGCCGCCGGCGGCAATGGCGCGAAGCGATGCTGCAAGTTCCCGGTTACGAAAGACTTCCCCCGTCTTAGGCGCGCGCCCATCCGGAAGGTAAGTATCCTTTGCGCTCTCCGTGGCGGAGAGCTTTTTCTCGGAACCCTTCCACCCGGCGGCGATGATTTCCGTTACCGGGAAGCCGTTTTCCGCATAATAGATCGCCGGGGCCAGCAGACGGCTCAGGGGCATGGTGCCGAACCTCTTATCCAACTTGTCCCACCCCGCGATCGCACCAGGCACGGAGACCGAGTAGATGCCCGTCTTCGGCATCTCCTTGATCCCTTTGCTCTGAAGGAGCTCAATCGTGAGCCCGGATGGCGCCCAACCGCTGGCGTTGAGTCCGTACAGTTTCCCGGTGCGAGCCTCATACACGATGGCGAAGAGGTCGCCCCCGATCCCGTTGCTCATGGGTTCGACGAGGCCGAGTACGGCGTTCGCCGCGATCGCCGCATCTACGGCGTTGCCGCCCATTTCGAGCACGTGGGCCCCGGCGGCGGACGCCAGAGTCTGGCTGGTGGCCACAATTCCGAACTTAGTCGTGACCATGGAGCGGGCCTGCCAGCGGAGTTGCTCTTGCCGGGGCAAATCGTCCTGGGCAGGGAGCGGAGAACAAAGCGCGAGCGCGATTACTAAGTACCGGCAGGTCATTTCAGGCTCCTGAACTAAAAAATCAACTTAAGGGCAAACTCGATCTGCCGCGAAGACCCGAAGTCTCCGCGTTGTGATCGCGTGGTCTGGATTACGCCAAAGTTCGCAGCGCCCACCGTGTTGCCGGGCTGTCCGAAATTCGGCGTGTTCGTTACGTTGAAAATCTCGCCCCGGAATTGCAGGTTGACCGGTTCCCGCAGGACAAAATTCTTGAGGAGAGAAAAGTCGACGTCGCGCAGATTCGGGCCGGTGAGGATGTTGCGGCCGGCGTTTCCGAATTGGCCTATCGGGTTCAACACGAAGGCTGCAGCGTTAAACCACGCATTCGGACCGGGGTTCGCGACTGACAACGACTGGCCGGCTACTATGTTCGGACGGTCGAAGGCGTTAAGCGAACCGCTGCGCAAACTCGAAACGATGGGAGCAAAAGGATTGCCGGATTGGTAATTACCCACAAGCGCGATGTTCCAATGATCCAGGAACGATTTCACGTGACTTACATGTCCAGGCAATTGATACAGGAGGCTGACCACCAGCCGCTGGCGCGCGTCGAAGTCTGAGAGCGCCTTCTCCGCGTTGAGATTATTTGAGTCCTGGATCTGAGCGCCGGAGCTGCTCGAGCTTGTATCGATCGATTTCGAGAAGGTGTACGAAGCGTCCAGAGTGAGCCCCTTGGAGAGTCTCCGCTTGGCGCTGAGCCAGAGCGCGTTATAACTGGCTCGGGCGGTCGACTGGTAGACGTTGACCGGGCCGAAGCCGGAGATCGGGCGAACCCCGCCGATTCCCTGATTGTAGTCGCGGGTAACTGCCAGCCGGCGACCCGCGGAACCGATATAGCCTATCTGAAATACCGTATCCCACTTCTCATGCTGGATGTTGAAGTTATATTGAGGAACGCGCGCTCCTTTGAAATCGCCCGCGACCGCCGAGGGCGCGAGCGCGGACGCGCTGCCCGGAACGAATGGATTCGCGAGCGATATTCCCGTGTACGTGTAAGTGAATTTATTCGCAAAAGGCGGATTACTCGCGAGGCCGCTGATCGCGCTGAGCAGAGGTTGGTCGTAATAGATGCCAGCTCCCATGCGGATCACGGTTCGGCTTTTCCCGAAGGGATCCCAGCTCAAGCCCACCCGAGGTCCCAAATCGAGATAGTCCGGTTTGTAAGGTCCGGTAACTCCATCCGCGCCGACTTGCGATAGCGTATTGGTGCTGAAATTGAAGACCGAGAGATAATTGTGGCGCGCGCTGGCAACGCCATTGTATTCATAGCGAAGCCCCAGATTCAGCGTCAGGCGGCGAGTCACTTTGTATGTGTCTTCGATGAAACCGGCGTATGCGGGGATGGACAGAGCGGGCGTCACAGATCCACGTTGGATGGAGGTAGTGCTCGGCATTCCGGCAAGGAAGGTCGCTATTGAGCTGAAGTTTATTTGTCCGCCCGTCCCACCGTTATGGGAGTTGTTATAGAACGCCCGGTAATCGAAGCCGAACTTGAGAGAGTGCTGTCCCTTGATCCACGAGAGGACGTAATTGGCCTGCACGGTGGTATCGGCGCGGCCCTGCGGGTATCCCGAGATACCGGCAAATGTGGGGCCGCCGGAAATGC
>JAOAPQ010000792.1 GCA_025462965.1 Bryobacterales bacterium | reverse complement strand
GATCTGCTTCAGTCGTATTCCTGGCCGGGTAATATTCGCGAATTGCAGAACGTGATTGAGCGCTCGGTCATTGTATGTGAAACAGAGACTTTCTCAGTCGATGAGAGTTGGCTCTCTCGACGCCCTTCAGCGACTGAGCCAAAGGTGCAGTTTGAGTTCTCTGAAAAGCTTGCTGCCCAGGAGAAGGAGATGATTGAGGCCGCACTTCGCGAAACCAAAGGACGGGTGTTCGGACCGTCGGGAGCGGCTGCCAAACTCGGGATGCCGGGAACTACCCTGGATTCAAAGATCAAGTCGCTAAAGATAAGCAAGAATCGCTTCAAGACTGCCTAGCCGTCACGAACCCAACTGCAAGTATTCAGGAAATTACGAGCTTTCGTAACCTTACGAACTTCCGTAATCAGGACATCTCTTAATCCTATTAGTTTCAGCAACTTACAATTGGAACCATGACTGCCATCATAGAACGCGTGTGACGGCCGCATAGGGCCGCACAGCAGAAGCTCAATCAATATGTTCTCGGATCGCAGAAAGGAAGTTAACTAACATGCTCACTAGCATCCTTGGCGCACGACTAAGCTGGCACTTTGCTAACGGCTGGGTTTTCGAACCTGCCATCGTCGGGCCCGACATCGTCGACTACACCCTGAAAGAGGGGCCACACGCCGGACGGCATGCCATCCAGCACTTCTACTTCCAGCGGGTAGCTCCGGGAGTCGAGACTACAGTCTGGTACGAGGAAAGTGGCGCGCTCGTCCATATTACCTGGTATTTAGAGACACAAACAACGCACCGCTTCGCTGCTCTTCCTGCCTGGCTGGCCGAAGATATGACCGTTTATAAGGGTGACAACCAGGACCCCGCATTCCTCGCGAAAATCAAAAAGCTCATTTCGCAGCGGCAGGATTGGCCCCGGCACATCCTGAACGATGAAGGCTATTTCAAGGTACTCTGATCGTCCGGTCGATCTTACATTTTGTGAGGACATCTTCCATGAACACGCAAATAGAACTGAATGCCACGGAAACGCACAGTAAGAATTCAATGACCTTCGAATCACGCAATCCCGCGACGGGTGAACTGCTTGCCACTCATCCGGAGCACAACCAGGCAGAGACCGAGGTACGCCTGCAGCGCGCCTGGGACGGCTGGCGGCACTGGTCCCGCACCCCACTGCATGAGCGAATCGCGTTTCTCACCCGGCTCGCCGAGCTGCTGGAAGAGCGGACCGAGAGCTATGGCCGGCTGATCACCGCCGAGATGGGCAAGCCACTGGCGGACTCCATTTTCGAGATCAGGAAATCCGCCTGGGCCGCGCGCCACCTCGCCGAAGCGGGGGAGGCTTGTCTCAAGCCACAGCCCGTCCCCGGAATACCCGCGCAGATAGTCTATGACTCGATAGGGCCGATCTTCTCCGTTCAGCCGTGGAATGTACCCTTCTGGCAGGTGCTACGTTTTTTCAACACCACAGCCCTTGTCGGCAATACCGCGATCGTCAAGCACGCCCGATCGGTCCAGGGCTGCGCCGAGGCGTTGGAGACCCTCGTGCGCGACGCCGGTGGGCCCGAAGGACTCTACGTCAACCTTGCAATCCCGGTTGAGGCGTGTGCGGCTGTCATCGCAGATCCGCGGGTGCGGGCCGCCACCGTCACTGGCAGCGTCCGCGCCGGCCGCGCCGTTGCGGAGGAGGCGGCCCGCGCCGGCAAGAGAGTGGTGCTGGAACTCGGCGGTTCCGATCCCTTCATCGTTCTGGATGACGCCGATCTTGCAAGAGCCGTGCAACTCGCCGTAACGTCGCGCTACTTCAACAACAGCGAGGGTTGCATTTGCGCCAAACGCTTCCTTGTGGCAGAGTCTCTTTTTGACGACTTCACCAGGGCGTTTGTCGAACAATCCAAGGCGCTTCCAATGGGCGATCCCATGAAAGAAGGCATGAAGATCGGCCCACTGGCCACCTCCGGTGCCCGCAAGAACCTCCATCGCCAGGTGCTCGACGCCGTAAAGGCTGGAGCACGCATTCTCACTGGCGGTGAGATCCCCACCGGTCCCGGCAATCTCTACCCGCCGACTGTGCTTGTGGGTCTGCCGCCCGAGGCGGCGATCGCCAAGGAAGAATTCTTTGGTCCCGTCGCTATGATTTTCCCTTTCAAGACCGACGACGAGGCGATTCACCTCGCCAACATCACTGACTTCGGTCTCAGCGCCGCGGTCTGGAGCCGTGACCTCGACAGGGCCCGTCGCGTTGCCGGCGAAATCGAGTCTGGGATGGTATTTATCAATGATTTCACCCGCTCCGATCCCCGCGCACCGTTCGGAGGCTTCAAGGCTTCAGGGTATGGGCGCGAGCTTGGCGCCCCCGGCGCACTGGAACTTACCAACCCAAAACTAATCTGGCAGGGTGCCTGAACAACAGTACACGCTGAATCAACTGAAACGTAATGGAGAGCGTTTATGGACATACGCAATTTGATTTGGTCAAGGAGATGAAAATGAGAACAAAGAGTATTTCTGCAGTCCTGCTGGCAACCATCACGATGGCGCTAGCCAGTGCGGCGCCCGCAACTAATCATGGCGATGCTATCAGAACCAACTTCTCTCACCCCATCTCGAATGTTCCAGGCAAGTCACTCGTCGCAGTGGAAGTGTCGTACCCGCCTGGTGGCGCCTCCGCAGCGCACCATCATTCGGACTCGGCGTTCATCTATGCGTACGTCGTTTCGGGCCAGATCGCAAGCCAGGTAGAGGGTCAACCCGAACACATCTACAGCGCGGGCGAGTGCTGGTATGAGACGCCCGGAGCACATCATTTGATCAGTCGCAACGCGAGCACTACTAAACCGGCGAAGCTGCTCGCCGTATTCGTCGTCGATACCGGAGACAATGCCCTGATGACTCCTGATCACGTGGGAGGTTCGAGATGAGAGTTCTGGTGGCGGGGGCGACCGGTGCTATCGGACGCCCGTTGATTCGCGGTCTGAGGCAACGCGGGCACAGTGTTTTTGGTTTGGCGCGTTCGGCGGAATCGACCCCCATGCTGACTGAGATGGGCGCCGAGGCCTTGATCGGCGATGCGCTCGATGGGGCCTCGGTCCGGACCGCGATTGCGCGCGTTCGCCCCGATGCCGTCATCAATGAACTGACCTCCATGCCCCGGCATTACACTCCGGCGGAGATGAAGGCCGCGGCAGAACGCGACACCGGGATCCGCAGGGAAGGAAACCTCAACCTGCTAGCAGGCATGCTGGAGAGCGGTGTGCGCCGCTACGTCCTGCAGTCTTCGGGATTCTGGTATGCGCCCGGTCCAGGGTTAGCTGACGAATCGTCGCCCCTGGCTGTTGATGCCTCACCCGGCGTCGCCGCCGGCTCTCGCACCTACGTTGAACTCGAATCGACAGCCTTTCGGACATCGGAACTCGACTGCGTCGCAATGCGTTACGGATTCTTTTACGGTCCGGGCACCTGGTATACGAACGCCGGTGATATGGGCGAGCAGGTTCGCCGGCAGCAGGTGCCGATCATCGGCGCCGGCCAGGGCGTGGCGAGTTTTGTCCACATCGAGGATGCCGCATCCGCCACAGTCGCGGCGCTCGAATGTGGTCCGGGAGCCTACAACATCGTTGACGACTACCCGAACCAGCAGAGCGTATGGCTGCCGGCGTTCGCGCGTGCTTGCGGGGCGCCGGAACCGCTTCAAATCACCGAGCAGGAAGCTCTGGCCACTTCTGGAGCCGACAGCGTCTATTACGCGACGCGCTTGCGCGGCGCCTCGAGCAAGAAGGCCCAACACGAACTCAATTTCCGTCCGCGCCCGCTCGAATGGCTCCAGGCAGCAGCCGTCTCTGCCCAACAGTATGCGCCGAATGCGTTAACCCTGTGAATGATCCGTAGTCACGGGCCGAGAAGCAATGTCGTCGGAAGAGTCCGAGGGTAGACAGGAGAGACAAAACGAATGAGCAGCCACGTCCGTATTCTTGGCATCGCTGGAAGTCTCCGTCGCGGCTCTTACAATCAGGCTGCCCTCCGCGCGGCCACATTACTGGTCCCGGAGAATAGTGAGATCGATCTCTTTCAGCTTGATCGAATTCCGATCTTCAATGAGGATGACGAAAAGCGCCCACCATCCTCAGTGGTGGAACTCAAGAAGCGGATTCGCAGCGCCGACGCTGTTCTCATCGTAACTCCCGAGTACAATTACTCCATCCCGGGAATCCTGAAGAACGCAATCGATTGGGCCTCCCGACCCGATGGCGATAGCGCCTGGTCTGGGAAACCAGCAGCGATCATGGGCGCTTCTCCCGCCGCAATCGGAACCGCACGGGCTCAGCAGCATCTGCGGCAGATTTTTGTCGCTCTCAACTTGTTTCTCCTCAATACACCTGAAGTCGTGATCGCGGATGCTGCACATCGATTCAACGAGGAGGGAAATCTGGTCCATGAGCCGACTAAACGATTGATCCAGGAGCTGCTGAAGAATTTGGTGGACTGGACCCGCCGAATTTCGTCTGCACCTGCCGGAGAGGCAAGCCCATGATTCTAATTCCCGTAATGGGAAAAAACGTACGGTCGTGCGCGTGGATTCCACAATTGTTCACGCGCTCAACGAATTCACAACACTCTAATGCTGAGCACGATTGAAGACCGCATCAAATCCATGATTGCCTCGCGATCGACCGTGGCCGAAAGTTTTGGCTTCCGCTCCCACCGCTGATTCTAAGCAGTAAGAGTCCTTCGCGGAGGGAAGACGCCGACGGAGTTGAGAGATTGTGCTGAAGATTCAAAGATCCTCGAACGGGCAGGTGACCTATAAGCTGAGCGGCCAAATCGAGGAAGAAGATATTGCCGAGCTGGAAGTGCTTATTAGATCAGAGGAGAAGGGCCGCGGTATTCTTTTGGACTTAAAGAACCTAACGCTGGTAGGTCAAGACGCCATCGCCTTTCTCGATGGCTGTGAAACGAGCGGCATAACGCTGAAGAATTGCCCAGCATACATCCGCGAGTGGATCAAGGGACAGCGACGCGAAAGTTAGCGTTTAGCAGGCCCTGATGTGTACGCGTCGAAAGTATAGGAACGAGAGGAATAAAGAAATGGCGGCACAGGCAAGCTGGGCACGTAAACTGCCCGCTGGCAACGATAGTGCATCCTTTGAAATCGCGTATGCGACGTCGGCGCAACTTGCGCTCGAAAGCGATGAACTCCACGGCAGTGGGTCACCACGCATTATCGGTAACAGTGCCGCTTTACGGCGCGTACTTGGCACGGCGCGAATCGTTGCGCCCACCGACTCCACGGTGTTGATCAACGGGGAAACAGGAACTGGCAAGGAACTGATTGCGGAAGCCATTCACAAGTGGAGCGGCCGGCCCAACGGCCCATTTGTAAAAGTGAATTGCGCCGCAATTCCTGCTGGTTTATTGGAGAGCGAGCTGTTCGGCCACGAGCGCGGCGCCTATACCGGAGCGGTCGCACGCGTTATTGGACGGTTTGAGAGGGCTCATCGGGGCACCTTGCTTTTGGACGAAATCGGCGACCTTCCGCTTGAGTTGCAGCCAAAGCTTCTTCGGGTCATAGAGGAAAGAAAGTTCGAGCGTTTAGGCGGTGCTGCCACGATTGACACTGATGTGCGCTTGATCTGCGCCACGCATCGGAATCTCGCTGAGATGGTTGACAACCGTGAATTCCGTGCTGATCTCTTTTATCGACTCAATGTATTTCCCATTGAATTGCCACCTCTGCGTGAGCGCCGCGAAGATATCCGACTGTTGGTCCACCATTTTGCGATGGATTGCGCTGCTCGCATCAACAAGAGAATCACCGCCATATCAGAAGACTTCATGGCCACGGCCGCATGGCATCCCTGGCCCGGTAACGTTCGGGAACTGCAAAACTTCATTGAACGCTCGGTAATCCTCTCTACGGACGGCGTGCTGAGTGGTTCTCGGCCTGAAGTCACTGGCACATTGAAGTTATCCGCGCCCGTGACCCTCGAAGAGGCGGAGCGCTCGCACATACGTCACACTCTCCAAGAAACCAAAGGGGTAATCGGCGGCCGGAATGGCGCAGCCGCCCGGCTGGGCCTGCCACGGACGACGTTGATTTATAAGATGCGGCGGCTGGGTATTAATCGCGGGCGGGGCCTTTGTACGTTCGCGAAGGTCGCGCGCAGCCCGGATTGAGGGAGCTGCGGGATCCACCGACCAAGGAGGATATTCAAGAAGTCAAAGTCTACTATTCTTGCCGGACTCGCCTTTTGTCCTGAGCGTTCCATCAATCCCGTCGTCAAAATGGTTTGGTAAATGATTCGGACGCTGTTCAAGATGAACACAACTGAAATCAAAAGGCGGGTCACGAATAGGGCAGTGAGAGCACCGGTCCACAATCCCTCCATTAGAATTTGTATCCTGCCCAAAACTCCATGTAGTTGATGTTGCGTCCCGGCGAGGCCGCCTTCAGGAATTGACCCGCGTAAAAGATTCCGTAGTCACCCTGAAGATACGCGTGACGGTCAATCTGCCACTTGACCTCGATGCCGGGCCGATATCCGACAAACCGGCCTCCCCTCGCCGCAGCCGGAACCAGCAGGAAACCTGGAACCGCATAGACTCCGTCGTGAAGGTTCTCTCTCCACTGGACAACGAGATCCGTCGAAACGGATACGCCGTGCGGCAGCTGCGTCTGAATTCGCGGGTGGACATCTATGAAATTTAAGGGCCCCGGGCCCGTATCCTTCAGGACCCCAAAGTAGCTGCCGATGGGGAACACCGGATAAAACGTTCCCAGCGTGTGACTTCGAGGGTCATCACCGCTCGAGATATCAGCCTTCACACTTAACCTGGGCTTAAATGGCAGGTTGGGAAAGCTGTAACCGTGATCTGAAGCAACCGTCCAGGCGCGGACTTGGTTTGAGCCGAAGCTCCCAAATTGCCAGACGGCCTCATCATCAAAATCCCAGCTGTGTCCCTCCGACGCAATCGGCCGCGAGAGTCTCACGGCCAAGCTGTGCCGAAGTTCTGTGGCTGTTCCGCGATTAAATGTCGCACTCTTACGGTCCTCGCCCAGGTAATAGGTGTCGAAAGAAATACCCTGGTGCCAGGGCCGAGTGGCATATATCCCCCAGAACGCAGTTCGATGGTCGGGAACGTTGTTGAAGAGTCCAGTCTTGTCCAGGTCCGGACGAACCGCGAATGCGTCGATGTTCCACGCACCTGCTTTGCTTCTGATCTTGAAACCGTCAAAGCTCTGGCGAACGTTTGGCCCCTCGCGAACGGAGACAAGCCTGCCTGAGCCGTAATTCAACTCCTGCCGGCCGACGCGCAGCACGATCCAGTTTGTCTTGCCCGAGTCGCCGACTTCGAAGTATGCTGCCTCGAAATCGAGTTTCTTTTCATCAATCGGGCGCGGGCCGCCCTGCCGGAGCGCCTCCACTCCGCTCTTCAGTTGCAGGAACACGCGAAAGTGTCTCCCGAGATGCCAGTCGGTGTACAGCATATATCGCTGGAGGAGGAACGTATTGATGTATGGCTGTTTGCCCCAGTTGTCATTACCGACCTGCTCGAATGCTTCCCTGCCTTCTCCTCCGATCGTGAGATGCGCACCGTCCGCGCCCAGAGGAATGTACTTGATCGGATCCCAGAAATCCTGCCGTAGCTTTTGGTCCTTGAGGAAACTCCAGTCCTCGCTTTCTGGCAGCGAGCTGTAGCTTCGAACCGGGGCCACGGCCGCCGTGTTCTCGCCTGATTGGGCACGAACAGACGATACGGCGAGAAATAACGTAATCACGCTCGCAGAGACAATTCGCATGACGCGCCTACTTACACATCGCTGCCTTGGCCGGGTTTAAACATTCCGACAGAGGGGTCGAAATCCACGAGTTAGCCGTAGCCTCCTGTATGAAAAGGCTGTAGGTGATTCGAAGGGCTAGTCGATTCGTTGCGCCAGAAGCGGCCGTGGATGTTCATCACGACCAGGTGAGTTCCGTTGCCCTTGGAAGGCGCAGATCACTGAACTGGTGCGCGTCCGAGCCATAGGGCCCGTCCGCAGCGGGCGCCGGGACCAAACTCAGAATGTTGTCGCCAAATATGGGAAGACTCTCCTCACTGGTCACGCTGTTCGTTGTCTTCCTATCCACGTTCGGGCATCACCGAGGGAATACATTGATACCCGGCACTGGCCTGATCCTTTGTTTCGTCTGGCACTCGCTGGTGGAATCCTACAAGAATTTCCGCACGGCGAAGTCCGCCGTCATCAGTGAGCCTGAGAACCACCTTCCGGTCGCCTTAGCGGCGCTCATCGCGGAGCCCACCGGGTGGCCGAGGGCGGTTGCCCGCTCTCCGGCTCCTCATAACGTGGCGTGCGCGCCGGACTGCAGGATGCGCTTCACCGTGACGCCGAACGAGGCAAGTTGCTTTTCTGCCTGCTCGTTATGGCGTCAGTAATCCGTCCCAGCAGGACGGCGAAGTCCATATCAAGCGCGGCATATACGTCGTTGGCGAGTGGGTCAGCGTTGGTTGCCATGATCTCGCAGATGATTGAATAATAGTCGACTGGGATTACACCGGCCTGTTGGATTCTGGCGATCCCGAGCTGGCGGTTGGTTGTGCTGAACACCGCTGACGCATCGACCGCCACATAAGTCTTGTAGCCAGCGGCCAAAGCCGAGTACGCAGGAAGCGCCGCGCAGACTTGCAGACTTACGCCCGCAAAAATGAGATACTTGCGGCCTGTCGCTTCAACCGCCTTGACGAAGTGCGGATCATCCCATGCGTTCATCGTCATTCGGTCAATAATTGGATACGTTGTTGTATCCAGAACTGCGAGGAGTTCCGGGAACGTCGGTCCCCAGAAAACATCTTTGGCTGTGGTAGACGCGATAGTGGGTATTCCGAGAATTCTTGCCGCCTTGGCGAGACCGACCACGTTGTGTTTCAATTCGGTAATCGTGATATCACGGATTCCACTCAAAAGCCCGACCTGATGGTCAATCAGGCATACTGCTGAGTTATCTCTCGTTATTCGTTCCATTGTTGATCACACCTTTTCTGAGATCCGACAACAATTGAGTCGTCGGTTTCGAGACGGCTCGCGGAGTCGTCGCGCGCTCCTAATGAGGCAATCACGGCGCCAGTCGTAAGTCGCTGAAATGGCGATATTTAATATTTGGCTTAGTTACGGAAGTTCGTAAGGTTACTAAAGGTCGTAATTCTTGGAGTTCGTTAACTTTGTTTCTGTCTCGCAGAGCGGGGCGGGTCAGGGGAACGACTACACGTGGCGAAGAAGCGGTTGTCGTGATCCGCGTCACTAAGGAGCAGATGCCGCCCACGACATCCGTTCAAACAGGAAGTCGGGACGGGCGGAAGAACCGTTCCTCATCAACTGATTCAACCAACGGCGGCTCCTCTATTGGCGCGCGAGAGTGCAACACGAGAAAGACTCCTCGATCCATCTGTTCGCTTTCATCCGGGAATGTCGCCAGCTCTCGGGTGACTATGTTCAAAGTCTCGCAACCAGGTTCGGGCGAGATCGTTCTGGAGAAACTGATAGATACACTGATGCGCACAGCGATTGAACCCGATGCGAGATGACCAGGGACGCCTCACACGTTGGTATGTCGCGGCAACCAACATTGAGGAACGCAAGCAAACTGAGCAGTGACTCCGGAACGAGAACGTCGCGTTGCGCGAGGAAATCGACAAGGCGTCAATGTTCGAGCAGATTGTGTGAACTTCGGCGCCGCCGCAA
>JAOAPQ010000360.1 GCA_025462965.1 Bryobacterales bacterium | reverse complement strand
AAGCGCGACGTCCACACGCATCGTCTCCTCGATCGCCTGCTCGGCAAGCCGGCCATCGCGGTCAACAATGGCGCAGCCGCCCTCTATCTCGCGTTGCACGAACTCGCCGCGGGACACGAAGTGATCGTCTCGCGCGGCGAACTCATTGAAATCGGAGACGGCTTTCGCATCCCAGAAATCATGCAGCACTCCGGGGCCATCCTGCGCGAAGTCGGCACCACCAACCGCACGCGTGTTGAAGATTATAAAGATGCCGTTACCGAACGAACGCGCGTCATCCTGCGCGTTCACCCGAGTAACTTCCGCATCACCGGCTTCACCGCGCGTCCGGAACTGCGGGAACTCGTGGCGCTCGGCCGCGAGCGCGGCATTCCTGTGATCGAGGATCTCGGAAGCGGCTGCGTCGTGGATCTGAGTCCCTTCGGCATCACCGAACCGCTGGTGCGGGATAGTCTCGCCGCCGGCGTAAACATCGTCACCTTTAGCGGCGACAAGCTTCTAGGCGGACCGCAAGCCGGCATCCTCGCGGGCGACCCGGAACTCGTGGTCCGGCTCCGTCGCAATCCCATATTCCGCGCGTTGCGGCTCGACAAGATGATTTACCAGGCGTTGGAAAGCACTCTGCGCGCTCTGCTCTTTGAACAGTGGGAGCGCCTGCCCGCTCTAAGAATGGTCCGGCTCACCGCCAACGAAATTCGTATTCGCGCGGAGAAGCTTGCGGCGCGAATACCCGGCGCGTCCGTCGAAGCCGGCGAGTCCGTCACCGGCGGAGGCTCAACGCCGGATCAGCGCCTTCCCACGTTTGTGATTGCAATCCCGGGCGATGCTGTTTCCCTCGAGAAACGGCTTCGCGCCGGAACGCCACCTATCATCGCGCGCATAGAAGACGGCCGCGTCCTGCTGGATCTTCGAACCGTGTTCCCGGAACAAGAATCAGAACTTCTGAAGGCGTTTGTTTAGGCCCGTTCCTGGTACGTGCCTTCGGCGGTGTTCACGCGGATCTTCTCGCCTTCCGTAATAAACGGAGGCACCTGCACCACGAGGCCGGTCTCCAGCTTGGCGGGCTTGGTCACGTTTGAAACGGTGGCTCCCTTCAGCCCCGGCTCCGTTTCCACGACCGTCAAATCCACCGTCGCGGGGAGCTCCACGCCCATCGGCTTGCCTTCGTAATACTCCACCGTGATCCTCAGGTTCGGAATCAGGTAGTTTGTCGCGTCACCGAGAGTGTCCTTCGTCAGGTGCATCTGCTCGTAATTTTCGACGTTCATGAAGTAGAAGTACTCGCCATCGTCGTACATGTACTCGAAGTCGTGTTCTTCCATGATGGCGCGCTCCACCTTGTCTTCCGACGAGAAGCGGTGCTCGCCCATCGATCCGCTGCGCAGGTTGCGCATCTTCACCTGCACGAAGCCGCGCAGGTTGCCTGGAGTGCGGTGCGACACGCTGAAGATGGAATACAGTTCGTTGTTGAACTTGATGATCATCCCAGGACGCAGTTGTGTTGACGTAATCATTAGTTAATCTTCAAGTATAGCAAGGCGCTATTTAGGGACCGATTGCGAAACCTTGCGCTGCTTCAGTGCAACGGCCTTCGCTTTCCAGCCATCCGCCGTCGCGATGTCCGCCTTATAGGCCACCTCGCCCTGCAGATCCGCCCGCTGCCGGTACACAAGATTCAGATAAGCCATCGCATCGTCGTAGTTAGGGTCGATCGAGAGCGCATGGTTCAGGTCGTCGATGGCCTTCGCGATCCGTTCCCAGTTCTGCTTCCGCGTTTCCTCCCGCACCGCCGCGTCCTTCAGTGGACCGCGATCTTCGGCCTGCATCCCCAGTTGCTCGCGCGCCTGCGTCAGTTGAACGTTCGTCTCCGCCCAGCCGATAACGCCCAGCATGTAATACGCTTCCGCGCTCTTCGGATCATTGTCGGCCAGTTTGCCATACCAGAGCCGCGCATCATCAAAGTTCTGCTGTTGGTAGGCAAGGCGCGCAATGGAAGACATGGCATCCGAATTCTTCGCGTCCAGATCGAGCACGTCCACGAAGCGCTGCCGGGCCGAAAGGGCGATGTCCTGGTTCGCGGCTGTGTGATCGCCGGGCACATACTGCTGCACCAGTGCGTACCCGTAATACAGCCGCGCCGGCACGGACTTCGCGTCGGCTTTCACCGCCTGCGCGAAGCACGCGGCCGCTTCGGGATACCGCGCCGCCTGGTAAGCTTGCGCCCCCGCAGCCATGGAATCTCCGAGCGAAACCGACTTCGCAGGGCATTGCGCAAATATCGGAACGGCGCAACAAAACGCCAGCAACAACTTCATGTGAGTGACAGTGCTGGTTGCGCTACCTCCGAAAGGATCGCGGCAGCCGCGGCGCAATCGTCCGAGCTGACGTCGTAGTGGGTCACCGCGCGCATCTGCCGCGGATTGATGCCGTTCATCAGCACTCCCCGGCTCTTCAGATCCTTGCTGATCTCCGCCGAACTCCGGCCTGTTCCGCTGATGTCGAAGATCACGATGTTGCTTTCGACCGACGCCGGATCGAGCAGGATGCCCGGGATGGCCGCAATCCCCTGTGCCAG
>JAOAPQ010000773.1 GCA_025462965.1 Bryobacterales bacterium | reverse complement strand
CAAACGTAGGCTTTATAGAGTTGGCCGTCGGCATCTTTCTCGAACAAGCCCGCAAGCACGGTAACACTCGAATCCCGCGCGATCCGGATTAGCGTCTGCACGCTCTCGCCCTCGGGCACCGACTCTGCGAGCTCAAGCATCTGCCCACGCGAAAGGCGCCGCGCGAATGTGTAGCCAGTGACCGAGCATTCATGAAAGGCAACAATCCTCGCCCGTGATGCTGCCGCCAGTTCAGTCAGCTGCCGGATCACGCCGAGGTTGTACGCCTTGTCACCGCTTCGGTGTTCAAACTGCGCAGTCGCGATCCGCAGGTGCTCCACCTTCCTATTCTGTCCCATTCATCAGATCAGCCTGGAAACTGCAGCGGCATGCCGGTACTAATCTGGCGTGATGTCCTGGAGCGGTACTTCGCGACAGATCGCGGTCCGTAGCCTTATTTCGTTGCACTCTCAAGTCGGAGACAATCAAGCATGCCCCAAATTGTCAATTCCCGATGCGTATTGGCAGTTCGTGATCTTGAGGTGTCGACGCGTTACTACATGGACGTTCTCGGATTCCGAAAGGACCCGATCAACGCCGAAGGTTGGAGCTTCCTGACGCGTGATAGTTTCCGGCTGATGCTCGGTGAGTGCGTAGATGAGCGACCAGCGGGCGAACTGGGAAATCACTCCTACTATGCGTACTGGAATGTTGAAGGCGTGGATGACCTTTACCGGGAGTTTGTGGCGAAGGGGGCGCTCGTTTCATCGAAGCCAACGAACAAACCATGGGGCCTGAGAGAGTTCGGGCTGAGTACACCGGACGGACACAGAATTGTGTGTGGTGAGGCGATCTGAGCGCCTATTCAAAGTCGATCTAATGGTGGAGTTCGAACGTTACTCCTCACTCACGCGTACTGTTTACCCTTCGCCTAACCGCGGCGAACCGACTGTTCGATGAGCTCGTGCCTGTAAAGTCTTAGGGCTGTATCGGGAGGGCTCCGGCGCCGTGAGTTTCGGGAACACTGGATGCTTGAGCGCCGGAGCGTTTTCGATACTTGCCTCCCGCGCTCGCGCTGCGAACCGCAAAAGACGAGAGTAAGCTGTTGTGAGCGATTTATGGTTAACCGAAGACAATTCATCAGCGCGGCTGCCGCCGCCTCGACGGTCCCCCTTGTGGCACAGCAGAGCTACGAATGGGGCGGCCCGGTGCTGGACATCCATCTGCATCTGCGGCCCGATGGCGAATCGAACTTCGCCCATATTGAGGGCAGCAGTGTCACCAGGGCTGTCCTTCTCACACGCGCGCAGGAGGTCGATCGGGCGCAGGCGCTGGCTGGAAATCATCGGGGCCGCTTCGTGTGGTTCGTCAGCGCAGACATCACGAAGCCCGAATCCGCCGGCCTGTTGACAAAAGCCGTCAAGGACGGCGCCCTGGGGTTGGGCGAGATCAAGTACCAGGTGCAGTGCGATGGCCCCGAAATGAAGCGCATGTACGCGCTCGCCGCGGAACTCAAGGTGCCGATCCAGATCCACTTCGGAGACGTGCCGCAGGCTTCCGGCAACGCCGTCTTCAACGGCGGATTCAAACGCTTCGACGCCATGCTGAAAGCTTTCCCAAAGACCACATTCATCGCACATGCGGACACGTTCTGGGCCAACGTGAGCTCAGACTACGCTTACGACACCGCGTACCCCGAGGGTCCGATTAAGCCCGGCGGCCTCAGCGACAGGTGGCTTTCGGACTATCCGAACCTTTACGGCGACATGTCCGCTAATTCCTGCAACAACGCCCTGAACCGCGACCCCGAGTTCATGACCGGGTTCCTCCTCCGGCATCAGGACAAACTCATGTTCGGCTGCGACTGCTCATGCTCCGACGGGCGCGGAGGAGGTCAGACGAATCCATCGCCGCGTCTCCACGGGAAGTGCATCGCGCGCGAGACGCTGGCGGCGATCCAGAGGATTTCAAAACCCGAGGTTTTCCGTAAACTTCGATGGGAAAATGGCACGAAGTTGTTGGGTCTCCCGAGCCAGGTTTAGTGGAATTCTGCCTCCGGCCTGCGCCACCCTCCAGGCCGAGTAACGGATAGGACATGTGAGCAACGCGCGTTGGACAGCCAAGTGGCGTTTTCTCCGGTGATCGGCCCGAACATAGACAACCCCGAACATAGACAACCCCGAACATAGACAACAATGCTGTCCGGAAACTGATCGGGGCGACGGCAAGAGATACGCGCCCCTTGCGACTCGGCTGCTCTGTCACTGAACCATGATGTTCACGGGCGGTCCCGCGACTCCGGCTGCGCCTAACTGGATTGCCGCCGATCCCTTCGCCGTATCGGCGGGCAGGCGAAAGTTTACCTGGTAGCCATCGACCGCGCCAGGAAGCCCGGCCGATCCCAACACGATGGCCGATCTGCCATTCACCCTGACCTCGACCAGCGAATCGACGGCTACCAGCGGACTGGATGGAAATGGCTGGCCGGCGGCGACGCTGGGGCGGGTGGGGCCAAGGCCGTTCGCGAAAAGAGATAACACCTCGCCCGCCACGGCCGGCTTGGACGCAGTTACGATCGTGAAGTCGCTGGAGTGGGTCACGGCCGCTCCGGCCGCAGTGACTATAATCCGCGGTGCTGCCATCGGGGTAACACACCCCGGCCGGAAGGCCGCCAACACAAAACCATGGTTTACGCCGTCCAGGGTGTAGCGTCCCAGGATGTCGCCGCGCTGGTTCATCGAGTCGCCGGAGGTGAAGGTAGCGCCCGGGTAGTCGATCGTGCTGAACAAGCCTCCGCTCAGCAGGAAAGCATGGCTTACCCCGTCGGCGACATAACGTCCGGCAATGTCGCCCCGGGCGTTGATCCCGTTCGCGCCGGTCCGGGTCGAATTCGGGAAATCAATCGACGTGAAATCGCCATCGCTAAGCAGAAAGCCATGGAAGACTCCGCTAACGTTATACCCTCCCACGATGTCTCCTTGCGGATTGAATGCGATCGGTGTGGTATTCGCGGCGCCGGGGAAATCGATCGTGGTGAATTTTCCCCCGCTCAACAAGTAGCCGTGACGCAAGCCGGCCGTCGTGTAATCGCCGAGGATGTCGCCCTGCGCATTGAGGGCGCCGACTTCGCTCGCGGTCGCGCCGGGGTAATCCACCGTGGTGAATTGGCCGCCGCTCAGCACGAAACCATGGCTGACTCCCGCCGCTGCATAGACCCCGCCGACGTCGCCACGAACGTTGATAGTAAAGGCGTCGGTGCTGGAAGCGCCGGGGAAATCAATCGTAGTGTATTGGCCGCCGCTCAGCAGAAAACCATGATCCGATTTGTCGGGATTCAGGTAACTTCCCACGATGTCGCCCCGCGTGTTGATCCCCCAGGCTAAGGTTGAGGTAGCGCCGGGATAATCGATCGAGGTGAACGTGGGACCATCCGCCAGAACGTTCGCCGCGCCGCCAAGCGCAAAGGTGACTGCGAGAATGTGGTTTTTCCATTGCCGTGTCATAAGAGCTCCTTCCGGCGCGCATAGAGAGCTAATCCGCCGAATCCAAGGGCGATGAGAGCTATCGACGCCGGCTCGGGAGTTGCCGCCGCTCCGGTTACAATCCCAATGCCGGGATCGAACCCGGTCACGGCCGTGGTGTGACCAGTGGCTAAATCGAGAGTGACCACCTGACTTGTCCCGCCATTGAAGCCGTAATAGGAACCGTTAATCCCGGCGACCGCCCCGAGGTTGAGGTCGGTGGGGCCAATGAGGGTTGTAAGGCCGGTCGTGGGATCGATCTGGTAAAGTTTCGGAGCGATCACAATGGTCCCCGTTGTAAACGTGTCGAGCCTTACCGTGAAGGCATCGAAGGTGGCGTAAAGTTTTCCGTTGGCGCCAAAAAGGCCCTCGTCATACGCGTTAAAGGTGTTATCGGGATTTACCGTGACGGGCGTAAACGGAAGGGCCGGAATACCCGTTGGCCCAATCAGGGTAGCGGCGCCGGTCACCGTGTTGACGCCATATAGGTTGTTGTCGAAATCGGTGATAAAGAGTTGTCCGCCAATGGAAGCCAACGCATTGGCCGATTTAGGTCCGCACGGCGATATTGGCGGGTTTGAACAGTCGACCAGGCCGGTGGGGCCAATGACGGTAGTCACGCCCGTCGCGGGATTGATCGAGTTCAGGGTACCGGTAAACGCAAGTGTGAATAACGACCCGCCCGGTCCATAAGCCAGTCCCTGCGAACCCTCCACATTTGGACCGATTTGAGTGAAGGTGCCGGTGGCCAGATCGATGACGCCGAATTCACCAAAGCCGCTGGGCGGGCCTGTAACGATGTATGCCATTGTGCCGGCGCTGGCCGGAATCACTGACAGAAGCAGAGCAAGGATGGTGAGGAGTCTTTGTTGAACAAACATATGCGATATACTGCCTGACACCCGCACGAAAGTACTTTAAGCCGCTCTGAGAAATCGATGAGAAAGTTATGAGAGCCGCTAACTCATTGCTGGAAAAGGGCGTTTACGACTTTGACAATTTCCGCCTGAACACGTCGGAGCGTACTCTCAAAAGCGGCGGACGGCCTGTTTCGATCTCCCCCAAGGCCCTTGACGTCCTGATCCTACTCTTTGAGAACCGCGGACGCATCATCGATAAAGACGAACTGATGCGCAAGGTTTGGCCCGGGACGTTTGTGGAAGAGAACAATCTCGCTTTCAATGTTTCGGTACTCCGGAAGATGTTCGCGGAGAGCGGTGCCCCGTCGCGGTACATCGAAACCGTCCCCAAACGTGGATACCGGTTCGTTGCGGAAGAGGTGAAAGCTCCTGAATCTCCGGCTCTTGAAGCGATCGGAAGTAGATTCAGATGGCCATGGAAATTCATCGTTCCGCTGTTCGCTCTGGCGTTGATTGGAATCTTTGCCTCCCGTTTTCGCGCGGCCAACAAGTTAACGGATAGGGATACGATCGTCCTCGTCAATTTTGTGAACGGGACAGGGGACCCGGTATTTGACGGAACGCTTCGCCAGGGACTGGCGGTTGAGCTGGAGCAGTCGCCTTTCCTTAGCCTGATCACCGAAGCACGCGTGAAGCGGACGTTACGCCTGATGAGGCAGCCCGGGGAGGCGCTCACTCCTGAGCTCGCGCAAGAGCTCTGCCAACGGACGGGAAGCGCTGTCGCCCTCGAAGGCTCGATTACGAGCGTCGGAAAGCAATACGTGTTGGGATTGCGCGCAACGAACTGCAGTTCCGGAGCCATCCTTGCCAATGAGCAGGTCCAGGTAAAAAGAAGAGAAGACGTCTTGGGCGCGCTGAGCCAGATGGCGCGCCGCTTCCGATTGCGGGTTGGCGAATCGCCCGAAGCGCTCGGGAAACACGACGTTCCTCTCGCCGAAGCTACTACGGCGTCTTTGGAGGCACTGCAAGCGTACACCGCGGCCTGGAAGGTTCATCTGTCGCAAGGCGCGACCTATGCACTGCCGCTGTTCAAGCGCGCCACCGAACTCGATCCCGAGTTCGCCATGGCGCATACTTCGCTCGGGCGCATCTACGCGGACATCGATCAGGCCGATTTGGCGGCGGAAAGCGTTCGGCGAGCCTGGCAACTGCGGGATCGTACCAGCGATCGGGAAAAGTTCTTTATCACGGCGAACTATCACCTTCTCGCCACCGGGAACGTCGAGGAGGTCCGAAAAACGGTTGAAGCATGGGCGCGAACCTATCCCCGCGACGCGGCGCCCCACACCATCCTCTCGGGGTATCCGAACAAGTTTCCGGGACGATTCGAGGATGGGGCCGCGGAGGCGTCCAAAGCCATCGAGATTGACCCGGATTTCGGGATCCCGTACTACAACGTTGCCGTCAACAATGCTTATCTGAATCGCTTTGCACCCGCCGAGGGCGCGCTTCAGCGCGCCGCAGCGCGCGGGTTGGAGAGCGATGAATTTCTGATGCTGGCGTATGATCTCGCGTTCTTGAAAAACGATCCGGCGGAAATGGAGCGTGTAGCCGCACGGGCCCGGAAGAGGTCCGGCCCGCAAAGTTGGATTTCGAATAACCAGGCTTCTGTCCTTGCGTATTCGGGTCGCCTGCAGCAGGCAAGGAGCATGTCACGGCGTGCCGTCGCCGAAGCGCAACAGGGCGGGCAGGAGGAAAGCGCGGCTCTATGGGAAACCTCGGCGGCGATCCGGGAAGCGCTTTTCGGGAACGCGCCGGAAGCAAGAGCAAGGGCAAACGGCGCGCTCGAACTCTTTTCTAAAGATCCCGAGGTGAAGTACGGCGCCGCATTTTCGCTGGCGCTTGCGGGCGATTCTTCCCGGTCGCAGGAGCTTGTCGATGATCTGGAGAAACGATTTCCGGACGACACCACGATGAAGTTCTACTATGTGCCGGTGCTACGAGCGCGCCTGGCACTGAACCATCGCGAGCCCGTGAAAGCGGTCGAACTGCTGCAGAGAGCCGTCGCGAACGAACTCGGCGCGCCGCGCAGTTTGGCGCACGGCTACTTCGGGGGTCTGTATCCCGTTTGGGTGCGCGGCGAGGCCTATCTCGCGTTGCGCCGCTACCCGGAAGCTGCCGCGGAGTTTGAGAAAATTCTCGGGCATCGCGGAATCGTGATATCCGACCCGATAGGCGTGCTGGCGCGGCTGCAACACGGCCGAGCGCTGGCCTTGGCGGGCGACAAGAACAAGGCCAAAATCGCATATCTTGATTTCCTCACGCTTTGGAAAGATGCCGATCCCAGCCTTCCGGCCCTCCGGCAAGCCAGAACAGAACTCGCGAAGCTGCAATAACGAGGCTGTCCGGAGCCTGACGGCAAGCAACTCCGCGACCACCCGCACAGAACCGCCCGGCGGACGAGCTGGATCCAGCGTAATCAACGCCGGCGCCGAAAAACTTAAAAACCACTCACCCGCGCTCTTCAGGTCAGAAAGACGATAATCGCCGGGCTGCCGACCGGCGTATATTGGCCGGTAAACACAAGCCTGTTTGTGAGTTCTTCCTCGTCTTCGTGCGCAGCCCCGATGCGAAATGTCGTGAGGGCGTCGCTTCTCTGGTTGCACGAAACCAGGAAATTGCCAGTCGGATCGATAGTGAAGCTTCGCGGATAATCGCCCAGGGTCGACGCTTCGCCGACCCGTGTCAACCGGCCCGACGCTTCGACACCGAAAAAGCTGATGGTGTCGTGCAGACGGTTGGCCGCGTAGACGAATTTCCCGTCTTGCGCGATCCGCACTTCGGAAGTGAAATTGGTGCCTGCGAACCCGGGCGGCAGGGTCGAAAGCATCTGTTGCTCAGTCAGCGAGCCAGTTGCCGCATGGTAGGTATAGGCAATGAGCGTGGAGGCCTCTTCCTGGAGTGAATAGAAAAAGAGGCCGTTGGGATGGAAGACAAAATGGCGCGGCCCATCTCCTGCTGGCACCGGGATGAACGGAGGAGTATTGGCGACCAGCATGCCCGTTGTCCGGTTCAAAAGCCAACTGTAGATTCGATCCTGCCCGAGATCGGCGCCAAAAACGAACTTACCCGCCGGATCGGACTGGATCATGTGGGCGTGCGGGGCGTCATGTCCGCTGATGGCAAAGCTACCCTGAGGGGGATTTGTCGCAAGTTTCGGCCCCACCGAGCCCGTGTCCACCTGGACGAAGGTGGCAGTGCCGAGCGATCCGTTCGTCTGGTTGATTGGGAGTACGGCGAAGCTGCCGCCGCCATAATTGGCGACGAATACGAATTGCCCCAAGGGGTCGACGCTGAGATGGGCAGGACCGGCTCCTTGCGAGCTGACAACATTGATCATTGTCAGGTCGCCGTTTGCCCGGTTGATCGATAATGCACTGACCGAACCGCTCGGTGGCGTCGTTGTAAAGTTGGCAATCTCATTCACTGCGTATAGATACTTCCCATTCGGATGAATCGCGATCCAGGACGGAGACGGTATAGCCGCGGCGACCTTGATTTGCGTTAGAGTTCCCTTCGCCGGATCGAGGCTAAAGAGGTAAATGCCCTGCCCATTACCACCGGCGCCGACCGCGCCGGTGTAGGTGCCGACATACGCCAGAATCGAACCCGTCGGTGCCGCCAGTGTTCGCCGGGACGCCGCGGGTACGGCCGCCAAAGCCGCTGCGCTTTTCAGTAGACCGCGACGCGAGATCGCGCGGCCAACCGAGATACAGTCGTCGTGAGTAACAAGTGGTTTCATTGGGGTTCTCCTTTCTTCGCCAAGCACGTACCGTGATCATGCTACTTGATTTGGCTTCGGTGTCAAGCGTTCCGATTCAGCGAGGTACGCAAATTCACCAACAGGGAAGCTTCCGCAATTTAGCGACTTAGCAGCGCCGTCCCTTGTCTGGAAGATTTTTGCCGGCGGGCCACACCAGAGTAAGTGAAGAGCGGGGAGGCGCGGTTCAACCGCGCGGAGAAAATCGTTACAATCGGCGATAGAAAAGGAAATGAGCCATGATGATTGAACTTCCAGAGAAGCTTGGAGCTGCCCTGATGGTGCAAGCCAACGCACATGGCGTTTCCGCAGATGGCTACGATTTCGGACCTGCTTTGCGCCACCAGGACCGACTTGATAGCGATTGCGGGCACTTTTTTGCGGGCACTCGCTTTGTTGATTGCTGTTTCGCTAATGTACTTAACCAGCCGTTTGGCCAGTATCAACAAGAAGGCGCAGCTCTTATCTTTAGGCAATCCTATGCGGCGGCGTGCTTAACTTTCATCAGTACCATCGTCGGACTCAATGTTATGACTAAGTTTCACGCTCTTGTTCAATTGGCTGCTTGGCTCGTCCTGTACTCCCTTATCAATGGCGTTACGATGGTCAAAAATACGGCGGATCTGGCTAGGCTACCTTTGGCATTCGACAAGGAAGTCAGAAAGTTGCGTATTTTGCCGCCCAAGTGACCCGGAAAACTCCAGTGGCCACTACTGGTTACAAGACGCCGAGGCGCAGGGTCATAGGTCTTGCCCACGCAGAGTGATCGATCGCGTCCAAAATTATGGCGCCTGATCGAGTTTCGAGTACCAGCCTCGGCTCCGCCCCTGAGTTGTCGTAGACGACGGCTTGATCTACGACCTTAAGAACCCTAGGAAGATTCAACAGGCTTCGTTTATAGCGGCGACGGATGTCATCATCTGGAACGTCGTGGCCGCCTTGAGCTACGCGTTCGCGAACACGTTGGATGCTTCGTTCGGGATTGTCGACGCAAATGTACACAAGGCGGACAAAGAATCCTCGTTCCAACGCCCCTTGTATTGCGGTAAACGTCCAACCTCCCGCAAGAGTCGTCTCGACCGCAAAGCTCTCGCCCCTGTGGATGTATTCGCGTGTTCGACGAATGACTTCTCGGGCTGCTGCGACCGCGCTCTGGCTGGGGACTTTTGGGTTTATTCGTTTGGCGATTGCGTCGGCTTCCAGCAGATTGTGCCTGCCATCAAACTCCACGCTTCGCGTGATGCTGCTTTTGCCCGAGCCGTTGGGCCCCGCAAAAACCGTTAAGACCGGCACTCGTCAAGCCGCAGTCTTGCCGAGTTCCCGCAATACCTGGTAATTTCGGTCGCGTGGCGCGCCAGTGAGAAAACGAATTTCAAATTTGCGACCGTCAGGCTGTTCCATGACGTCGGTGTTTTCTTTCTCATCGCGATAGAAAACCGACACATCGGCCTTCAAAGTGTCCTGACGCGCGCGGGTGCAGGCGGCCTTGACCGCGATCGTGAAGTCGTCATTGAGGACGTTGCTGCTCGCCATATATAGATCATATCGCCGTCGAAGTAGTCCACAAAGATCTGGACTAACTTCCGCGCGGCATTCGATCACAAACGACTACTTGTAGGCAATGGCCGCGCTTGACGCGCCTGCGAGATGAATGACCTCGAAGCGTGTGAAGCCAACTTCCTCGCACCACTTGCGGAAATCCGCTCCGGAATAATCGAATGCATCGCCGAATTCGATGAGCATGTTCAAAGACATGAGCAGACCGAAAACGTTCTCACGGCGGGCGTCGTCAATCAGGGCTTCTATGGCGACAAGCGCGCCGCCTGCCGGAAGGGCATCGTAGGCCGCGCGGATGAGGTGCATTTTCCTTTCCAGATTCCAGTCGTGGAGAATCATCCCCATCGTGATTATGTCGGCTTTGGGCAATGGGTCTTTAAAGAAATCGCCGGAGGCTGTCCCGACGCGATCGCTAAACCCGGCGGCCGCGATGTGCCCTCGCGCGATAGGTTCTACCTGCGGCAGATCGAAGGAGATGCACCGCAGATACGGATGGGCCTTGGCGACCTCTATGGAAAGCAAGCCGGTCGCGCCGCCGATGTCGCAAAGCGTCTTGAAGCGTGAAAAATCAAACTTCGCCGCAAACGCCTCGAAGTTAATCCGCGAGAGGCCGGTCATCGCACCCAGGAACTGTTCGAGTCTGGGCAACTCGTCGTAAAGCTCCTCGAACATTCCCTTCTGGCCATCCCTGATCTCGTTCTGCGGTCTTCCCGTGCGCAAGGCCTCGGGCAGGTTGTGCCAGAACTTGAAGAGCCGCGCATTGAGCATGACGAGAATGCCGCCCACATAGCGGGGCTGCCCGCGATCGAGATAGACCGCGCCGGCGGCCGTGTTGAAGTATTTCGCGGAGGGGCCATCACCCTCGCGTTCAAGGAAGCGCATGGCGACCAGCGCGTCAAAGAAGTCGCTGATCGCGCGCGGGTGCAGGTCAAGCTCTGCGCCCAGTTCCGCGCCGGTGATACGGCGATCCGCGAGTTTCGTGAACACGTCGAGCTCGACAGCAGTGAGGAGAACCTTAGAAGACCAGAAAGAGAAGGCCGTCTGGAGAATGGGACCTGGATCGAGCTGCGGCGACGTGGCTTGCATGGCTTTGAATACCTTCCATCGGAATGCGAAAGATATCGATGATATCACTTGATCGCGCCACAGCGAATCTCAGGGCCGGGCCGCCGGACGATAGCTTGACACCTATGCGATCAAATCATCAATCCTCGATAGGAACAGCTTCAGGATCGGCGATGTATTCGCTTTGTGATGCCCGACGACCAGATCGATCGTCGGCACATCCCCGCCGCTCCTCGTTGAAGCGATACGCGACATCGCCATGGCGAGATTATCCGCCTCATCCTCGGGCACGCTCGTTTGCCCGCACGTGGACTACGGACCTGAAGGACCGCCGAATTCGAGTCAACGTCGTCATGGGCCGCCTCGGCGGGCCGGAAGAACTTGCGAAGCCCGTCGTCCTCCTTGCTTCCGACTGGCGCCGAACTCTACGTAGACGGAGGCGCGGCTCAGGTCTGACCTGACATTATTAGCGGAAGGAGTTGAGAAAGGATTCGATCATGGTAAATCTTTCAGGCAAAACCGCTCTTGTTACCGGAGCTTCCCGCGGCATTGGGCGCGCCAGCGCCCTGGCGCTCGCCCAGGGAGGCGCACAGGTTCTGGTTCACTATGGCCGCGGCAAGGCCGAAGCCGAAACCGTCGTCGCCGAGATTCGCAAGGCCGGCGGCCGGGCTGAATCGGTAGCGTCCGATCTTGCTGCTCCGGATGGGGCACACAAGCTGAGCAACCAGGTTCGCGATATCGTTGGCGACCGACTGGACGTTCTCGTCGCGAACGCAGGCGTGGCGAAATCGGCGACGATCGAGGACACGACGGTGGAGGATTTCGACCGCCTATTCGCTGTCAATGTTCGCTCGCCTTTCTTTCTCGTCCAGCAGACACTTCCCATTCTGGGCAATGGCAGCAGCATTGTGTTCGTTTCGTCGCTCGGTGCACGAGCGGTGGTCGGCACGCTGGCGGCTTATGCGGCGACCAAGGGAGCGATCGACACGCTGGTGAAACATTTCGCCGCCGCGCTTGGCCCGCGCGGAATTCGGGTCAACGCCGTAGCTCCCGGCATCGTGGATACCGACATGTCGAACTTCACGAAGACAGACGCCGGCCAGAAATACGCGTTGAACATGCAAGCTATCCAACGTATGGCGTTACCCGAGGATATTGGCCCCGTGGTCGCTTTCCTTGCATCCGACGATGCCCGCTGGATCACCGGCGACACTGTTCGAGTGGACGGTGGTTCAAAGCTTTGATGAGGAGAAGATAGAAACGAGGAGATCATGAATCAGACAACCCAAGCGAGTAACAAGGCTCTTGTCCTGGAAGCGTTTGACACGCTCTTTAATAAACGCGACTACGCTGCCGCGGAGCGCTTCTGGTCCCCTAACTACATCCAGCACAGCGCTCACATCGCACCCGGCCGCGAAGGTCTGTTCAACCTGATCAAGGGCACCCCGCCAACACTGAAGTACGAACCGGGCCTGATCATAGCCGAAGGTGACTTCGTGATTGTTCATGGTCGGTTTTCGGGTTTTGGACAACCCGTGAACTGGATTGCCGCAGACATTCTTCGCGTGCAGGATGGTGTTCTGGTGGAGCATTGGGACGTAATTCAAGACGAAGCATCTCGCGAACAATCAAAGAGCAGCCAGCCGATGTTCGGTGATGCATTTCCGGAGTGAGCGCGAGCGGAATCGCGTCATAGCTGCATTTCCATGAAGACATCGGCGCGCGTGTACGGCATTGGGGGAATCTTCTCCGGTGAAACATGACAGAAACCCACAGACTCGGATAGATGCACGGAGTTGCTTAATTTTGTGCTGCTGCCCAGGAACAGGGATTTGGCTCCTATCACTCTGGCCTGTGCGATCACGTGATCCAGCAATTTGCGACCGATGCCCCGGCCCCGGAGCCGGGGCGAGATCGCCATTTTCGAGAGTTCATAGATATTGTTCTCCATCGGAATGAGAGCAGCGCAACCGACGGCATCGCGTCCCAGATGAACCATGAAGATGTAACCGCCCTTCCGCAGAATCGATTTTTCGGGATTCTCCAGAATCTCGCGATCCTTCGTCTCCAGCGCGAAGTACCCAGTAATCCACTCTTCATTCAGCCTGCGAAAGGCAATTGTG
>JAOAPQ010000356.1 GCA_025462965.1 Bryobacterales bacterium | reverse complement strand
CGGAACAGCTTATCGCTAAGGCGCTGCCGAAAATGATCAAGGCGTCTGCGAGTTCCGATCTCCGGGACGCTCTGGCAGACCACAAGCGCGAGACCAAGGCTCAGATCGACCGGCTGGATAAGATTTTCCACTCGCTCGGCGTCGGCCCGGAGAAGATGAAGGCTTATCCGATCAAGGCAGCGCTCGAGCACGGAGAAACGCTCGTCGATGCGAAATCGGACGCCGCCGTGCGCGATGCGGGACTGATTGCGGCCGCGCAGAAGGTGGAACACTATGAGATCGCCGGCTACGGCGCGGTTCGCACCCATGCTTCCCTCCTCGGCTATAACGAGGCGGCCGAGCTGCTCCAGGCGACGCTTAACGAGGAAGAGGAAATGAACCGCCGCTTGACGCATCTGGCCAAAGAAACCGTAAACCTGGAAGCGGCGCGTGCCCCCTTTGGACACGCGCGGACGGGAACGCGGGTGATGTCGGCTCCTCACACAGCCGAAAACGGGAGTGCAGGCCGGCTGCTGATCGGAATGAGCATTGGAGCAGCGCTGGCCTTCTTCCTCGGCTCGACGGACTGGCGCAAGACCATGGCCGGGACACGCGGGGGTAGCCGCGTTCTCACGTCCTAAAAAAAAACAACGCCGGAAATCGCCGCGTGTCCCTCGGATGCGAGGAAACGATATCATGCGTTCATGCCCCGGTTTCTCATTTTGGGGTGTGGCTTCACCGGCTGCCGTGTAGCGCGCCTGCTCCGCGCCCGCGGGTTCCATGTCGATTGCACCAACCGCTCGACATTCCCCGTGGAAGCGGGGGATTTTGAACCCCTGAGGAAAACCATAACGCCCGAAACCGTGGTGCTGGATTCCATCCCATCCATCCGGACGGAGGAGGGTCTCTGGGACGCGACGGCGGCGATCGTCGAAGCGTTGTGGCCGGCACCGCCCGCCCGCGTGGTCTATCTCTCCACAACCGGTGTCTATGGTGCGGCGCACGAGGTGGACGAGCACACGGCTCCCGCGCCGCGAAGCCATCGTGAGCGGCTGCGAGTGGAAGCGGAGAAGGCGGTCGCCTCGGGTCCGTGGTCGAGTCTGATATTGCGTCCGGCTGCGATTTACGGTCCAGGACGCGGGATGCACTCCGCGATGCAGGCCGGAACGTTCCGGCTCGCCGGGGGAGGAAGCAAGTGCGTGAGCCGCATCCATGTGGATGATCTCGCTGCGCACGTCGAAGCGGCCCTGTTGAGCGGCGTCACTGGAGCCTATCCGGTCGGCGACGAACATCCTTGCACGTCGCGCGAGGCGGCGCAGTTCTGCGCTCAGCTCCTCGGCATACCGCTCCCGTCCGAGACGCCGGAGGACACGCTAGGCGACACGCGCCAGGCGGATCGGCGCGTCGATGGCTCGGCCATTCGCCGTCTGCTGGGAGTCAAGCTGCGCTACCCGGGTTATCGAGAAGGGTTCCCCGCCTGCTTAGACGAAGAAGCGCGCGCCCGTTCGACGTCCTGAACGAGCTGCTTCATGATCTTGTCGGCGACATCGGCGCTGGCGCCGCGGAATTTGCCGCCGAGACTCTCCTTTGTGGCGGACCAGATCACGTCCCCATCTTTATTCACGAGGCGGACGGAAGCCGCGGCTTCGTGCTTGCGCTCCACGATGTGGCTCGATTCGCTTTCCCCGGCCCCGATGCCGCTGGACTTACTGTCGCTGACAAACGGGTTGTGGTTACTGCTGCTGCCGGTCAGGTGGACGCTCAGGTTGTCGCTGGACTGGTGCTGATCGGTGAAAACCAGGTCCTCGCCCGATCCCTTCAAGACCACATCCGCACGCTCCTGGTTTTCCGTGATTTGGAAGAGGTGAGCGACTTCGATGCTGCTGATGATCATGTCCCGAAGCTGCGCCGACGTTTCCCCACCGCCGAACCGGTCGACGAATACCCGCTTCATGGTCAAAAGGGTCGAGGCCGGGATCTCATCGCCGGGTATTTTATCGGCTGCGAGCGCGAACGCGGCGAACAGCACGAAACAGCTCGCGGTCCTCATCCCTTCCCTGCCTTGCGCGCCTCTTCATCCTGGAACTCCACCTTGCGTCCCGTGCGTGCCTCCAGGCTCGCCAGGACCGAGCGCACATCGCGGGTGCTGACCTGGAAAACCATGGCTTGCTGATGCCCGCCGCTATCGGTGTAGCCGACCGTCAGGAAGTGCGAGCGCTTCTTGCTGAGCAGCATAAGCGGCGAAATCAGAAGCGCTTCGACGTAGCGCCGTTCGACGCGCTGTCCGTACTCGATATTCGTGATGTCCCCATAAGGCACCCGAACAGTGACGGCCTTCGCGGCGAAAAGCATGGCGCGCGGGTCGGTGGTCTGGATCAAGCCTTCCGATTTACTGGGAAGTTCGGCGACAGTGCCGCCCACATAGTGGGCGTGTCCGCCGGGACCGCTCGCCTGGAGCAGAGGCGAGCGCGCGATGCCGCTGAAAGCCAGCAGCAGAACAACGATACGGTTCATGCGCGAGAGCTCCGGAATGTACTAACCAGGAATAGCATTGGCCGCGACGGTGCGCCATTCCTCCGTCGAAGATCGGGGATAGGGCCAGACTCGAACCTACATGCCCTTCAGCCGTCAATCCCGAACCACAAAACACTACCCGCGACCTCGACGGCCGGCGCCCGATAGTGCAGATCGATTCGCGCGGACCAGAAGCGACCAACTCTCTTGAAATGCAACGATGGATG
>JAOAPQ010000741.1 GCA_025462965.1 Bryobacterales bacterium | reverse complement strand
GGTTTGAACTTGCGCGATCTTCTGGATTGCAAGGCAAACATCGATTTTGCCTATCAGTTGTACCAGGAGAAACACGGCTTCACTCCGTGGAGCACATACAACAGCGGCAAATATCGCCAGTTCCTCGAGTCTCGATGAACGCGGCGGTGTAAGCTCGGAGTGTCCTAACCCGGAGACGAAAATGAAATTTATGGCATCGCTTCTGTTAGCCGGCGCGCTCCAGTTGTACGGTCAGGTCCTGCCTGTGGTGTCTCGCGTGGAGCAGCAGCCGCTCGCTGCGAGCGCGGTTCGCCTCATCGAAGCGCTCGCACTACTCGGGCAGCCGCTCCCGGCGGAGGAAACCGCCGAGATCCGTCAGGGAGCAAGCGTCGCACGCATGCAGCAAATCCTGGACCGGTACTGTCTGGTTGGCATCGAGATCAATCCCGAAAGCCGGGTGAAGGTGCAGCAGGGGTCCGCAAAGCCGGAACTCGTGGAGCAGGGTTGGCGCGTTTTTCTGGTGAAGGTTGAGAATCAGGCGGGCATCACGCCGGTGCTGACCGTGGATAGCCCGAACGGCGGCCAGATTCCCACCCGCAGCGAGTTCGCTATCCCGCGCCGGTTTCTCGATCTGGATTTTTATACCAAAGCACCACTGCATGAGCGCCTTTCGGGTCTTGAACTCGAATATCGCATTCTGCAGATTTATTCGCGCGACCGCGGCAAGCGCGAGGCGAAGCTCATCTTCAGCATCGGCCAGGGCTCGCAGGATCTCGGCTTCCGCAGCGAAGCGGACATTCTGTTCACGGCGCAGGCGGCCACAAAGGTAACACTGCATGTGCTCGATACCGATGGCAAACCAACTACTGCCTCGTTCCTGATCCGCGACCCTCTCCAACGCGTCTATCCCGCGACTTCGAAACGCCTGGCGCCCGATTTCTTCTTCCAGCAGCAAATCTATCGCGCGGATGGCGAGTCCGTGCTCCTGCCCCCGGGCGACTACTCAATCGAGTGCGCGCGCGGTCCGGAATACCTGAAGCAATCGCGCTCCATTCATGTCGACGCCCGGCCGGTGGATCTCGCATTTCATCTGCAGCGCTGGATTGATCCGGCCAGCCTCGGCTGGTACTCGGGCGATCACCACATTCACGCGGCCGGCTGCGCGCATTACGAGAAACCTACCGAAGGCGTGTTCCCCCAGGACATGATGCGCCACATCGTCGGCGAGGACCTCAAGGTGGGTGAGGTCCTCAGTTGGGGACCAAGCTGGTACTTCCAGAAAACGTTTTTCGAAGGCCGCGACAACCCCCTCTCCACCGCGCAAAACCGGATGCATTATGACGTCGAAGTGTCGGGCTTTCCGTCAAGCCACACCGGCCATCTGGTGCTGCTCGGACTCGAGCAGGAAGACTTCCCCGGCGCCAGGCGGATCGACGAATGGCCGAGTTGGGGCATGCCCGTTCTTCGCTGGGCGAAGAAGCAAGGCGCGATCGTCGGATACGCGCACTCCGGGTGGGGGCTTCAACTGAAGCAGGATAAGCTCCTGACCGCCGAAGTGCCTGCGTTCGATGGCATCGGCGCGAACGAGTACATCGTGAGCGTGACGGAAGGCTTACCCGACTTCATCTCGGCCGAGGACACGCCGCCGTCCTGGGAATTGAACATCTGGTATCACACGCTCAATGCCGGATTTCGCACGCGCCTCAGCGGAGAGACCGATTTTCCCTGCATCTACGATCAGAAGGTCGGCTTGGGACGTAGCTATGTTCGCGAATCCGCCGGCCTGAATTACGCGAGCTGGATCCGCGGGATCAAGGAAGGACGCGCATACGTTTCCGACGGCGCGAGTCATCTGCTGGACTTTCGCGTGAACCAGACCGTGATGGGGGAGGGCCAGAGCGAACTGCGCCTGGATCGTCCGGCCACGGTTCACATTTCGGCGAAGGTTGCGGCGTTGCTGGCTGAGAAGCCGGACGAGGCCCTGCGCTCGCTGCCGTACGATCAGAAACCATACTGGTCGCTCGAACGGGCGCGAATCGGCAATTCGCGCCGGGTGCCGCTGGAACTCATTGTGAATGGTGTCGCTGTCGATCGCCGTGAGATTCCGGCCGATGGCAAACTGCAGCCGGTCGCTTTCGATTACGCATTGCCGGCGAGCGCCTGGATTGCGCTCCGCGTTCTGCCTTCGTCTCACACTAATCCTGTCTTCGTGCTGGTCGGCGGGAAACCAATCCGAGTGCCATCGAGCATCCAGTGGTGCATCCGTGCAGTGGATCAGTGCGCCGCCCAGAAACTACCGCAAATCCGCCTATCCGAGCGCGGCGAAGCGAAGCGCGCGTACGACCATGCTCGCGAAGTATATACCGGACTACTTTAGAGAAGCTCGCAGATATTCATTTGAGGTGACTCAGACCATCCGGATCGGCCGCAGCCAGGGATGACAGCAGTTCACCCGCGAGCTCCCATTGACCGATCGCCGGATACTCCAGGAGCGCGAGCTGTGCAGTCGCCCGGGACCCTTCGAGGGCAGCACGGATCGCCGTCCGCTCATAGGCCTTCACCGACTGAGTCAATCCACGCACGGAATCCGGCAGGCGCCCGGTGCGGCGGGGATGCGCTCCCCTTCTGTCTACATCGCACGGTACCTCGACGATGTCGTCCGAATCCAGGTCTTCGATCGCCCCCCGATTTTGAACGTTGAGCACAACTTCGCGCGGTTGGTCTGATACCAGCCCGGACATGACATCCAGGGCAATACGGTGATATCCGGTGGCTGCATCGAAAGGATCCGGCTGGTCCTCCACCTCGTTGAAAGCGGACCCGCCATGGCCTTCCAGTTTCATGTAAGACGCGTTGCGCTGGCGCAGGTACGTGCGGTAGATTTCAAGCTTCTCGGCGTCGCTCCCCGCTTTAAGCTGCTCGAACAGGCCGGCATTCAGGCGCCCCAATTCCTCGCCGCGGCTTGCGCCGGCCTTGAGTTGGTTGCGGTGCGCCTTTTGCTGGCTGTAATAGAAAAACAGATACTCGGTGGGAATCAGGCGCAGAGTCTGGATCAAGACCGGATCGAACAGGTCGGCAGGGTAAAGGCTTCGCAATAAATCTGCATTCTGCAGCAGCCGGTCGGTGATGTCTTCGCCGCGCAGATGCACGCGCCGGATCCAGCCCAGGTGGTTCAGCCCGGCATAGTCAAAGACCATATCCTCCCGGGAAGCACCCACGGCTTCGGCGATCCTGTGGAAGAGTTCGCTGGGCGTGTCGCAGATACCAATGACTTTGAGGGAGGTGTTCTGGGTGAGCGCCTGCGTGATCAATCCGGCAGGATTGGTGAAATTGATAAACCAGGCGCCAGGGGAAACACGCTCAACCACCTTCGCCTGGCCTAGAGTAACCGGGAGCGTGCGCAACGCCATCGCCGCACCGGCAGGTCCCGTCGTTTCCTGGCCTGCGAGTCCGTGTTCAATAGCGAGGCGCTCGTCTCGCGCGCGAGCTGCGATGCCGCCGACGCGGATACTGCTCAGAACGAATCTCGCTCCCTCGGCTGCTTCTTCCAGCCGGGACGTCACCCCGATCCTGAAACTTCCTCCCATCCGGCGCGCGATCTCGCGGCCGATGCGCGCGATCGTTTCAGTACGCTCCGGATCTATATCGAAGAGCGTTAGGTCGCTAATACCCAGAAGCGACTGTGACTGCGCCAGCCCGTGGATGAGAAGCGGCGCTCGTACACCGCCGCCGCCGATGATGGTTACTTTACTCATTGCTGTTCATTTTCAACTCGCGTTCGACGCGCTCTGCATCCGGGAACCCATCGATACCGCCATATGCTTCCGTGGAGGAAGCGCCGCAAAAATTGGCCGCACGAAGACAGGTTACCGGAGATTCCCCTCGGAGCCAGGAATGGAGGAAGCCGGCATTAAAACTGTCGCCGGCTCCGATAGTATCGAGCGGCCTCACCGGAGTCGGTCCGGTGCGTAAAATCTCGCCATCCCAGAGCAGGGCGGCGCCGTCCGGACCCAGTTTGAGGGCCACGCGCTTTGCGCCTGCAGCTTCAAACTTCCGCAGAATTTTCTCCGGCTCTAACTCGCCCGTCATTTTCCGCGCCTCCGTCTCATTCGGAAAGAAGATATCGATCAAGGGCATGAGTGCCATGGCCCGGGCATCGGCGAGCCACTTTTCGTGCCATCCCACATCGAGAGAGATGGAGCAGCCATTTCGGCGAGTCGCCTCAAACAGCGAAGGGGCGTTCTCAAGATCAGGCGCCCAGGCGAGATGCACGTGCCGCGCGCGGGCCAGTCGGCCATCAGCCGCAGCCTCGGCAAGTGTTGCGGAAAACCGCCGATTCGACCCCGGAAAGGTGAGAAACGTCCGATCTTCAGGAGTACTGATAGCGACCGAGAAAGCGGTAGGCTCCGCGGGATCGAATCGCAGTTCCGAGGTAACCACGCCGCAACTATTTAACTGATTCGCAACCCATTCACCGGTATCAGCGCCCACCACGCCGAGCAGGGCACTCCGCGAGCCGAGCCTGGCCATGCCGCACGCCGTGATGGCCGCTCCGCCACCTATTTCGCGATGAAAGTCCGTTGCAAAGGCCTCCGTCCCGGGTACGGGCCAGGACGGAAACCCGCTCATGATGAGGTCGACAAACAAATCGCCCGCGGAGATGACATCGAGCGCACGCGCCTGTCGGGGCATCAGACGCGCACCTTCTTCGCTTCGAAAGGCCATTCGCCGGTGAGCCGTGCCCGGCCCAGATAGGTGGCGACGCCGAAGAGCAGCAGCGCCAGGCCGGCCAGGATGTACGGCAGCCCGCTCGCGATGAGAATATACAACCAGCCAAGAAATGCGATGACGCTCGTCAAGGGATAGAGCGGCATCCGGTAGGGCCGGTGGATGTCGGGGCGATTGCGCCGAATGAGCGTAACCGCAACCACCTGCGCCATGAACTGCACCAGCACCTGAATGACGATCAGCGCGTTGACCAGGACATCCAGAGTCAGCAGGCACGCGACGGCCGATGCAAAGCCGATGAAGAGTAGCGAAAAACTGGGGAAGTCGCGCGATGGATGCAGCCGTGCGAAGATCCGGAAGAACCGCCCGTCCACCGCGGCAGCGTAGGGCACGCGGGAATAGCCGAGCAGAACCGCGAAGATGGACGCGAGCGTGGTCCACAATATCAAAACGGTGGCAATTCGGGCCGCCCTCAATCCGTACAGGCGCTGAACAAAATCCGAAACGATCGAGGTGGACTTGATCGCTTCGCGCCAGGGCACCACCCCGATAATGCCGACGTTCATCGTGAGGTACAGGGTGGCGACCGC
>JAOAPQ010000705.1 GCA_025462965.1 Bryobacterales bacterium | reverse complement strand
CGGCCCCGGGCACCACGTCGGGACGCAGGGAGATGTCTGCGTTGAGGGAAGAGTTGTTGCTCAGGGAAGGCGAGAACGGGAGACCGCTTTGATACAAGCTAATACCCGTGAATTCCCAGCCGCCGATTAACTGTCCCGCGAATCCGTGTACGTTCCCCAGAACCTGTTTCCCTGGCCCGAATGGCAGCTCCAGGGTATGACCGAGAGTGAACACATGGGTCCGGTTGAATGCCGCCACCCCGCGATTCAGACGATCGTTGAGCATCAGGCCGAAAGAGTCGTCGATCGCTTTCGCGAACGTGTAGCTGCCGAAAAAAGAGAGTCCATGCGAGAGCCGCTTCTCGGCCTTTAGCTCGAGCGCGTTGTAATTGGTATTGCCTCCGGTCGAGCGCTCGGAAATTGGCTGCGAAAGGCCGAATTGGTTATAGAGCGGCCGGCGCGAGTTCAGCGAGCCCGGCCCGGGAATAGCCTGGTTCAAAGGGCGAACGCCGCGCTGGTGCTTGCCCACATTTCCGACGTAAGACGCCGTGAAGACAACGTTGCCGGGGAGTTCACGTTGCACGCTCGCATTCCAGACATCCGCGTAGGGATATCGCGAGTCGGCCGAATGATAGTCCGTGGAGATACCATTCGGCAGCGGCAGCTGTCCGTTTGCCGGAACTGTGGGAAACACGATAGAAGGCGGACCGGATGAAAGGTTAAAGATCGGCGTGTAGAGACTGCCGGGTGTTATTGTCTGCACCACCGTGGTGGGATACTCGGCAGCCGTCATTCCAAAAAGGTACCCGAACGGCACCTCGAAATAGCTTCGTCCAAAACCGGCGCGGAGCACCGTCTTCGGTCGGATGTTCCAGGCTATTCCGATCCGTGGAGAGATGTTGTGCCACTGTGTCCTCACGCCCGCGGAGCCGCTGTTCCCACCTACTCCGGCCACGTAATACGTGTTCGTGGAGACCTCATACCGGCCGCCCTCGCCGGGATTCACACTTACGTTCGGGAACCAGGTGTCCCAGCGAATCCCGAGATTCAACGTGAGCTTCGGCGTGACGCGCCACACATCCTGGAAGAAGTAACCCATCTGGGTCTGAGCGTCCTCGGCATCGGTTTTCGTATCGGACTGGCGCGTGAACTGGCTCGGATCGCCGAGCAGGAAGCTGGCGATCGAGAGTCCCGAGCCGTTGATGCCCGCGGCGCCGGTTGTCGCCGGGGTGAAGTTGAATTGACCGTTGCGGGTGCTGTCACTGGCGATTCTGCGGGTCCTCCGGTTGATGATATCGGCGCCCCAGCGGAAATCGTGATTTCCTGCAATCTTATCCCAGTTATTCGCAATCTCGATGACGGCCTCGCGCTCCTGCAAGGGACAGTTACAGCCGTTCACTCCACTGCCGAATCCCATGCTGAAACCGCCGTTCCCGCTCAGCAGGAAGGAAGGCAGGCCGGCCGTATCGGGCCGACCCGCAATGTTTACGCCCGGGATACCCGCGGCTGCGCCGGCGGTCGAAGTATCCGGAGAATTGACGTTAACGCGATACCGTGAGTAACCGACGCGCAGATCGGCAATCAGGGACGGTGTCAACGTATCCGACACGCTGCCCACGATGCTCTGGTTTCTCACATCAGCCAGGCCGGCGAAACCGAGCCCGCTCAGACTCGGGCCCCCTGCCTGCGTTCCGAATGCCGCGGGCGCCGTCGTGTTGTAGTTGGCAAGCGAGTAGCGCGCAAAATAACGCAGCCGGTCCGTCACGTAGTGGTCTGCCTTCACGTCATACTGCCCGCTATCGATCGCTTGTGAGCCCGTGGCGTTGTAGTTGTTGTTCAATGCGCCCGCGGGCCCCGTGTTCGGCAGCGGCATCATCGCGAGAAGCTTCTGCGCCGGAGCGCTGATCTGTGACTGGGGAATGACGCCGCCGGTGAACAGGTGGCGCCCATTGCCGTTCGCGTCGCCGCTGCTGGGGTCGTAGATCGGAATGCCGAACGCTCCCAAGTCGCCCGCGCGTATCGCCGCTGTCGGCACCGTGGTGAGCAATGAGGCGCCGTTCCGCTGCCTTGTGCCCTGATAGTCGCCGAAAAAGAAGAGCTTGTTCTTTATGATCGGTCCGCCAACGGAGCCGCCGAATTGATTCCAACGGACCGGAGCCGGCCCGCGTGGCTCGGTGAAGGGATTGCGGGCATTCATGGCGCTGTTCTGCAGGAACTCGAAAAGGCTGCCATGCAGCTGGTTCGTCCCGGATTTGGTGGCCACCTGGATCACGGCGCCGCCGGCCCGCGCGAACTCGGCGTCGAAATTGGCCGATGTGTATTTGAATTCCTGAACGGACTCGACAGGCGGATTGATCACGATCAGCCCCAGCACCGTATCGTTATTATCGAGGCCATCCAGCAGGTAGTTGGTGGAAGCGCTGTCGAGCCCGTTGTTGTAATACTGAATCCCGCCCTGTGAGTTCTCGCTGCCGGAGACCTGCCCGGTGGCGCGAAGCGAACCGGGAAACAGCACTTCAGCCGCCGTGAGATTGCGGCTCGCGATGGGAAGCTCCGTTACCTGCTTCGAGTCTAACGTGGCGCTGACTTCGGCTCGGTCTGTCATCAACGCCGGCGGCGCATTATCCACGGTGATTTGCTGCCCGGTCTCGCCCAGGTTCAACTTTTCATCGACACGCGTTGCCTGGTCAGCCGCCACCGGTATGCCCGTTCGCACAAAGGTCTGAAAACCGTCGGCCTGTATCTTGATCTGGTAGGATCCGGGACGAAGTTGCGGGATGATGTAATTACCGGATTCATTGGTGCTGGTTCGGTATTGCTGCCCCTGTCCTTCCGCCATCACCTGGATGGTGGCTTTTGGAATTGAGCTGTTATGTGGATCGGTCACGGTGCCGACGATTGTTCCGTAGTTTGCCTGTCCAAAAAGAACGACTGGGGCCGACAACATGAACAATATATGAATACAAAGCTTATTAGCGGTTATGCGGGTTATAGGTGTACTTTCTATCGCGTTGGTGATCACTGCTCTCCCTCACTGATTTAGGCGCGGACTGTCTGAACTGTTGCTCCGCTCCGTCTTTCAGACGTGGGAAAAGGCGGCTTTTCAGGGCAGACCAACATAAACGTTCGGTAACAGTTACGTGAAGAAAATTGTCAACGATCTGTCATACTTGCGGCCCCTGAAAATTCCTGAAGTTCTCGTCTGCAGTAAAGGAATGCACTGCATCGCTAACAGTGGACGCGCAGACGAATGAATCCCGCCGATCTGACGGTCCGGGACTGCGGCCTCGCCTTTTCGAAAGGAACGACGCTC
>JAOAPQ010000687.1 GCA_025462965.1 Bryobacterales bacterium | reverse complement strand
ATTCGACCGGCCAGTAGCCGACCATCTGCCCTGCCGCATCGAGCAGGAATGGATCGATCTGCATCCGGGGATTCGGATCGGATCGGAATAACTTGCCGGCGGGCAGAACCTCGAGAGTACCGGAGACGCCGTCCTCACCGATCAGATCCAGATCGAGAACGCCTTGGAAGCTTGGACCATGGAACATTCGGTGTTCAGTGTAAATTCCACGACCCGTCGTCTGCGGGGGGCGGGCGTTCTTCAGCGTCAGCGGTGCAGAGCTCAGTAACTCGGGGAAACGGTTCCCCACCACAACAGTGCACTCGGCAAGCAAGTCCCCGGATTTTCCGTTGCCGGAGCGAATCGCTACCCGGATGTTTGACGCGTCACGAAATTCGGCCGCGATCGAGAGAGTAATTGGCGCGCCGCCCTGGTCCACGTTCATCCAGCGGCCCGCCTGCATATCTTTGAAGCCGATCACCTTTTGGCCAGGGCTCAGCCGCGCTGCAGCCTCCGCCATTATTTCCATGCTCCCCGTGAGAGGCATGGAGAGCACCGGAGCGCCTTGACGGCCGTACTCAGAACCCGCGAAGTACAGGCAGTGGTCGGCCAGGTATAGATGTTCCGCGGGATCGATGGAGCACCTGAGTTCTATCCTCTGCCCTGCCTGATGACTTACAAGTTCAGCCGACCTGGTAAATGGGAACTCTACCGCTGGAGCCGTTCCGTCCACGGGCGATAACATGGCAAGAACCTGCCGAAGCGTCTTCAGCTTCGCGATTTCTTCCATGGCCTGTTCCCCTGGCCCGGCGCCGTTCGCTACTTCCTTTATCGCCGCGAGAACTTCAATTCGCTTGATGGAATCGATTCCGAGATCGGCCTCCATATCCAGATCCAGACCGAGCATTTCGGCAGGATAGCCCGTGCGGTCACTCACGATTTTCAGAAGAACGGCTTCTAGGTTGTTCGACGACGTGAGCGGTCCCGGTTCACTTGGCGCTGACACAGCCTCCGGCAGCGTCAAAGCCGTAGCCACCGCGACCGGTTCGGGCATCGCGATTGGCACTGCTCCGAACGCGGATTCCAGTTGGCCGGAATGGACGGCGGCGGGAACGGGCTCCGTCGTTGCGAGATCATAGTCAGGCGACATGAACTGCCGCATGACGATTTCCTGTGTTTCCAGAAATTGCTCCATCAGCGCGAAGTGACTCTTCATCACTTGAGAGTGGTCGCCGCCATTCCCATGGGCTGGCGTCACTACCGCGGCCGGAGGCAACGGCGCGGGCTGGTGTTCTTCGATCCGAACCCTTGTCTCCCAGGTAACCCCCGGATGAGAACGCGCAGCAGACTTTCTCTCCACCGGTACCGGCGGTTGCAATCTCGGGTAACACGTCGAGATCTGGATCACGCCCGGCGCTGAATCCGGATGGGGCATGCGGTCGGCCTGGGGATCGAACGTTAAGAGCCGCGGCTGCCGGCGCACGTACAGCGTGTCCAGATTCAGAGGCACATGTTGCGCCTCCAACATCGCCAAAGCATGGTTAAGCGCCAGAATGCCCGGCCGCCGCTGCTGATCCATGGCCACGCTCATGTGCTCGCGGCCGCGAAGGATATCGTCTACGAACGCGGTGAGCCCGCCTCGCGGACCGACCTCCACGAAGACCCTGGCGCCCGCCTCATACATCGCATCTATGGTCTGGCGGAAATACAGCGGCCGTGCAAAGGTCTCTGAGACCAGGTCGAGAATTTCGCGCGGATCGGAAGGATAGTGCGAAGCTGTGCTACAGGAGTATAAGGTCTTCCGCGGCTCCCGGATCTGCATCGTAGAAAAGTAACTTCGCAGCGGTTCGCAAATGTAGGTAAAGGCCGGAGTGTGGTAACCACGATCGTAGGGCAGCCGCTCCACCACCAGCCCGTGCTTCTGAAGATGATCGATCACCGGCGCTTCATCGGTCGCCGAAACAACCGCGACCACTTGGTGAGGGCAATTGTCATTGGCGATGTGAACTTCACGCCCGATCTCAGCTACCAGTGTTTGGACCCGCTCACCCGACCCGCCGACCGCCAGCATGGACATGCGAGGCACGGATGTGTCCGCGGCGACGCGCGCGTACATGCGCGAGAGCTCTTCAAAGCTGCGAAAGAATTCGGACTCTTGCAACACACCGGCTGCGGCCATTGCGATCCACTCACCGGCGCTGTGTCCCACCATCATGTCGGGCTCGAGTTGCAGGCTCGAAAGCAGATTCAGCATGGCCGCATCCGCCGTGAGGACCGCCTCGGTGGCACGATCGATGGTGAACAACCTTCCTTCCGCGGCTGCCGTTTCTTGGGGAGAAAGCAATGGCGGCGGGAAAATGATGGCGCTCGGGGGCCAGCGTTCCGGATCGTGAACGGCACTATCCGCGAGATCGAATGCTTGCCGCACTTCCGGGAAGTGAATGCAAACGTCGGACAGCATGTTCAGGTATTGCGATCCTTCGCCGGGAAACAGGAACGCGATCTTCCCGCCGCGGATGGAACTGTCGGCGAAGTAGTAAATGCCCTGCCGGTCTTTGATCTGGGTGCAGGCAGGCGCGCCCAGCAATCCAGCGGCATGGCGCAGTTTAGTCGAGAGATCTTCAAGGGAACTGGCCACGATGGCCAGCCTCTCGCCTTCACGAGCCCGAGTGTTCAGCGTGTAAGCAATATCGCGGAGCTCGACGTCCGGCTTTGCCTCGCAGTAGCCTGCCAACTTTATGGAAGCTTCCACCAGCCCCGCGCGATCGTTGGCTTGCAGAACCACGAGTTCGCTATCCCAGCGCGCGTGCAGAATCGGCTGCTCCGATTCGCTTGCGCCGCGATACTCCTCCAGAACGATATGAGCGTTCACGCCACCGAACCCGAACGCGTTCACGCCCGCGCGCCTCGGTGCACCGTGTTGCGAGTGTATCCATGGACGCGTTTCCGTGTTGACGTAAATCGGGCTCTCCGGGCCCAGCAGTTGAGCGCGCGGGCTCCCGCAATGCAGCGTCGGCGGCAGCACTCGATGGTAAAGCGAGAGAGCGGTCTTGATCAGCCCCGCGGCCCCCGCTGCCGGCATCGCATGGCCAATCATTGATTTGACCGAACCCAAGGCGCAGAACGGACGTCCTTGTTGAGCGGTACCGAAAACTCTGCCCAGAGCCTCTAACTCAACGGCGTCTCCCACCGGAGTACCCGTTCCGTGGCCCTCGATCAGTTCGATCGTGTGGGGAGGGATTTCGCTGTTCTCATATGCGCGCCGCAAAGCAGCTTCTTCGCCCTCCACGCGCGGCGCGGTCACGCCCTTCGCTCTTCCATCGCTACTGCTGCCGGCGCCCCGAATCACCGCGTAAATTCGATCGCCGTCGCGTTCCGCATCCGTGAGACGCTTCAGAACCAGGATGCCGACACCCTCACCCGCGATCGTTCCATCGGCGTGCTCGTCGTAGGGCCGGATGGTGGAGCTCATGGAAAGCGCCCGCATCGCGTCGAACACCTGCAGAAAAGGAATGTGCGCGAAGATATGCACGCCGCCGGCCAGTACAATATCCTCTTTCCCCGACTCAAGATCCTGGATCGCGATCTCCGTTGCGATCAGCGAGGAAGCACAGGCTGCGTCCACAGTGAAGTTCCTGCCCATGAAATCCAG
>JAOAPQ010000666.1 GCA_025462965.1 Bryobacterales bacterium | reverse complement strand
TGCGCGTCGACCAAAGTCCCTGGCCGAAAATAACTACTAACCCAACAGATACCAAGACGTCTATATAATAAGAAGTCTGAGTATGCCCAAACCTGACTCTCTCCAAGGCTCGCTTGACCTGCTCGTGTTAAAAATCCTCTCGCGGCGGCCGGGCCTCCACGGCTACGCCATTATGTCCGCTATCCGGGACACATCGGGCGACGTGCTGCGCGCCGAGGAAGGTTCGCTCTACCCGGCCCTCCACCGGATGGAAGAAGCGGGCTGGGTTCACGCAGAATGGATCACGAAAGATACCGGGCGGCGGGCGCGAATCTATGAGCTGACTGCGGCGGGAAAGAAACAGCTTGCTGCGGAGGAGTTGCGCTGGCAGGCGGTCACTTCGGCCGTCAATCTCGTTTTAAGGACGGTCTGATATGTCATTATCGTCACGCATCGCAAATGTACTTCGCGGCGATCGCCTGAGCCGGGAGATCGACGAGGAGCTCGAGTCGCACATCGAAGAAGCGATCCAACAGGGTCGCGACCCAGCCGAGGCGCGGAGAGCGTTCGGCTCCCCGCTCCGGCAACGCGAGGAAAGCCGCGACATCCGGCTGGTGCCGTGGCTCGATTCCCTCCGCGCCGACACGGTTTTCGGCTGGCGGCAGCTCATGAAGAAGAAGTTGACCTCCGCGGCGGCGATCCTGTCGCTGGCTTTGGGAATCGGGGCCTGCACATCGGCGTTCCGGCTGATTGACGCCTTGCTGCTGCGGCCTCTGCCTGTGGCAGAGCCGGAGCGGCTGTACGGGCTCTCTCGTGTGGGGAATGATCCAATCGACGGCAAACCCGCCAGTGTCGACGGTTGGGCGTATCCGGCGTTCGGCCTGATGCGTGCCGCCGTCAAGGATCAGGCTGAGTTGTTGGCAGTCTCGTACGCGCAGCGGATGGATGTGACTTACAAGTCCGATCAGGAGATGGAGAAAGCTTGTCTCCAATACGTCTCGGGGAGCATGTTCGGCTCGTTCGGACTCCAGCCCGCCCTGGGGCGCTTGCTCACCGGAAACGACGACCTCAAACCGCGCGCGCATCCCTACGCCGTGCTGTCTTACGGGTATTGGAAGCGCCGCTTCGGACAGGACGCGAAGGCGGTGGGGCGCACATTCCGCATGGGCGAGGATCTTTACGAGATTGTCGGAGTCGCCGCGGAGCCGTTTACCGGAACTGAGCCGGGGACGGAAGTCGATATCTTCGTACCAATGATGATGCACCCCGGAGTGCCTCATGACGACTGGACGTGGCTGCGGATCCTGGCACGGCTGAAGCCAGGTGCAGCGGTGGAGCCGGTTCGCGCACGGCTGCACGCAACGTCCTACGCATTCGAAGAGAGGCGGGCGAAGGGGTTCAGCGGCATGACCCAAGAGAGCATCAAGAAATTCTTGGCCCCGACGGTTGCGATGGAACCGGCGGCCGCGGGCTTCTCCGGTCTGCAGAAAGATTATCGCCGTTCGCTCGCTGCTCTCGGGTTGCTGGTGTCGCTGGTGCTGTTGATCGCGTGCGCGAATGTCGCCAACCTGATGACCGCGCAGGCGGCGGCGCGCGCGAGAGAGATGGCGCTGCGCGTTTCGATCGGAGCGGGACCGTGGCGTCTGGTGCAGCTGGTTCTGGTGGAAAGCGCGTTGATGGCACTCCTCGCGGCCGCGATGGGCGGGCTATTTGCGTGGTGGTCCGCGCCGTTTGTCGTGAGCAGAATCAATCCGCCGGACAACCCGGCGCACCTTTCACTCCCGGCGGATTGGAGGGTGCTGGGATTCGGCCTGGCGCTGACCGTGGCGGTGATGTTCCTTTTCGGTCTGGCGCCGGCGTTGCGCGCTTCGGCGGTCAGGCCGGCGAGTGCCCTGAAAGGCGGCGCGGATCCGCACGCGCGCCGTCGTCTGATGAATGCGCTGATCGGAATACAGGTCGCCTTCTGTTTTCTCGTGCTATTCGTTGCCGGGCTGTTTGCCGCTACATTCGAGCGGTTATCCAACCGGCCCATCGGTTTTTCGACGGAACGGCTTCTCACGCTCGACGCTGTCGCACAGCGCAGCCAGCCGCCTGTGTTCTGGGAACAGGTTGCCGAACGTTTGCGGACCTCGCCGGGTGTCCAGACCGTCGCTCTGGCGGGGTGGCCCTTGCTCGGCGGAGGCGCCTGGAACGGCTTTATTTCGGTTAACGGCGCCCCTCCCGGTCCGGTTCTGGCCTACTTTCTGTCTGTCTCGCCGGGTTGGGCAGATGCTATGAAGATTCCCTTCATCGGCGGAAGAGACTTCCGCGCGAGTGATACATCTCCGGGCGCCGCGATTGTGAACGAAACCTTCGCGAAGCAATACTTCAACGGGGAGAATCCCGTTGGGAGGTTATTCGCGAAAGGTGGCAGCCGATACGAGGTGGTGGGCGTGATCCGCGATGCTCCGTACCGCGGCTTGAGAGAACCCATCGTACCGGTGGCCTATGTTCCGTTTCGTCCGATCGACGCCAAAGGAGCCTTGCAGCCAATAC
>JAOAPQ010000660.1 GCA_025462965.1 Bryobacterales bacterium | reverse complement strand
TCTCTTGCGCTCGCGCGGCATTGGAGTCCGACAGCGCTTTCCGGCCAGCTGAGTCGCGCTCTGCGGTAATCCGCGGTTGAGCCAGGATCAGGCAGCCTTGCATCGCGCGGGACTTGTAGCTACATGCCTTGTGTCTGGAAATTTGGAGTGCTTGACTTCACACAAGCCGCTTATTGTCGTGCAGAACTGGCAACGAGGGCTGAAGAAATGACGCGCTCGTGCACTGCGGCGCGCTGAACACAGCCTCCAAAATGCCGCCCCTTTTTCTCCGCCATCGACATTAAACGACTGTCTGGTTCATGGAATATGGGGGCCGGCTCCGCGGTATAGACGAGCAGGAGTGCTCGATGAAACGGCGCAATCTGGTTTTGACCGCGACTCTGTTTCTGTGCGCCATGCACACGGCGAGGGCGGCGGAACCGCGTCAGCAAAAGCCGGCATCAGGTCTATTGGAAAGCTATGAAAACCCCGGATTCCTTACGCTTGACGAGGATCCGTTGAAGCAGGACGCGGCCTATGAAGAACTTGAATTCACGAGGCGCTTCAACAACCTCGTGCGCGCACTGCGGGACTTTTCCAGCACTTACAATGGCGGGCACGTAATCAACGTGAAGCAGGCAAAGGCCGTACGGAAGGCGTTGCGGGAGCTTGAAAAATGGGAATGGTTCCATGCTGAGAAGGGGGAGTGAGGGTGTTCCCGAACGCCATCATGCGTTGAGGAAAACTGGATGACACTCGCGAAGATTTCTAACACCGGCTTATGGGTGACGGGAATTCTGGTAGTCGTTCTCTGGGGGTTCGTGCTGGCAGATCGGCTGATCCTGCACGCGGCTCACCTGGAAGCCATCCGCGCCATGAAGCAGATCGAATCCCTGCAGATTCAAAGACAGCTAAAGTCGCCACGGCGCCAGATCCGCGAAAGGAATCGTTTTCGACGATCAGCGCTGCCGTTTCCGCCGGCAACACCAAGCGAGTTTGACAGAAGTGAGGAGCCGCTTCCCGTTGCCTGCGGATCTCGACACCGCCGAGACCAAAATAACGCTGGTACCCTCAGTCCTTTGTAGCGGGGTGACGGTTGCGGTCTGGAACACGTGCGCTCCGATTTCGACTCGCTCAGGCCGCCCGACCACTAACGAACGCCGAGCGGCTTCGGCTTGCGGATATTCCCTTCAATTCTGGAGATCGCAGCGCGTCCCTCCAACAATCGATCACTTACGCGAAGGCTGCTCCTTCGGAAACGATGATCGCCCGTCTGGTCAGTTTCGATAGTGCAGGCGGCGTTTCAGCGATCTTCGGTCAGTTCCCGTAAGCTGCCGGTCCGGAATTCGAGAGTCCAGTTGACGTGAACGCCGTTCTTCGGGCTCGACGGTAAACGCTGGCTGACTGATTCCAGGTGATCACCGGGGCCGGCTGCAGCGGTTACCAATCCGCGAGTTCCGACCGCACGCTCATGCGATGGGATCGGCTCCCGGAACTACTAAGAGGTAACGAGGATCAAGTGTTAGCATGTACAGGAGCCATGCCTGACACCACTCGCAGACTCTTCCTCGCCGGCGGGGTCTCCACGGCATTCAGTTTTGGCGCTCGGGGTGTCACGTCCGGCGCGGGCCAAGTGGATGAGGCTCTCCGGTTGGCAATCGCCCGCCGCAAGATTCCCGCCGTGGTCGGGGCGGCGGCCAATAGACGGAAAACCCTCTACGCCGGAGCGTTTGGGACGCGCGATACGTCGGGAGTCCCCGTGCGGGCAGACAGTTTATTTCAAATTGCATCCATGACCAAGGCGATCACCACCGCCGCTGTCCTACAGTTGGTCGAACAGGGGAAAGTGGATCTTTCCGAGCCCATCGCCAAGCACCTCCCGCAACTCGCAGACCTCGATGTGTTGGAGGGATTTGATGCAGCGGGAAAGCCCTCCCTCCGGCCCGCACGGACGCAGATTACGTTGCGCCATTTGTTAACCCACACGTCCGGCCTTTGTTACGACACATGGGACGAGCAGATGTTACGCTATGCGTCCGTCACGGCTGGCAATCCGTCACCGAAACCCGGCCCGCTGATGTTCGAACCGGGGACGCGCTGGCAATACGGGCAGGGCGTGGATTGGGCCGGCCGGTTAGTCGAGTCCATTAGCGGCGCGACTCTGGAAGACTATTTCCAAGACAAGATTCTGCGACCGTTGAGCATGAGTGATACCAGCTATATTGTTCCGGAGGCGAAGTTCGAACGCTTGGTGTGCAATTACCACCGTGAGCCCAGCGGCGGCCTCAAGCAGAATGAACGCAAGTTGCCGGCTCGCCCGGCGGCGTTCAATGGCGGCGGCGGCCTGTACTCCACTGCCGCCGACTACGTTGAATTCATGCGAATGATCCTCAATCACGGAGCTGGACCGAACGGCATGAGGATACTCAAGCCTCAGACCGTCGAAAGCATGTTCAAAAACCAGATCGGCGAGTTGAGCGCCGGCAAGATGAGGAGCTTCAAACCCGCCACTTCGTCAGATGTAGACATCCAGCCGGGCCATACGGAAAAATGGGGGCTCGGTTTCCTGATCAACACCACTCCATATCCCGGTGGAAGATCGGCAGGGAGCGGGGCTTGGGCAGGGCTCTTCAACACATTCTTTTGGATCGATCCCCATGCCGATCGGTGCGGCGTACTCATGATGCAGTACCTTCCATTTGTCGATAAGGAAGCGGTCGGATTGCTGGACGAATTCGAGAAGGCTATTTATCGTCACCTGTGAGGCCGGTGGCACAGACCTTCTTTCGATAAGGGCCTTTGAAGTAAGCCGCTGGCGATGGAAATTTGGCGTTCGATGTTTCGTAGCCGGGCGTCGTGTAGACGTAGATGATGCGGTCGGGGTTGTCAAAGGTTCTCGACGGATCCGGGAATAAATGAATTACGAGCCGTGTTCTTCTTCGATAGCGCTCACGGTCGCGTCGTCGGCTTTGCCGGTGACAGGCAGTTTGCGATCCCGCTGGTAGCGTTCGATGGCCTCCGCCAGATCCTCACTCATCTCGCCGTCGATCGCACCGAAGAAATACGCCAGATTTCGCAGGCGTCCCTGTACGCCTTTGAGGATCGCCGGCGGACGTACGGTCCCCACCTCGAATTCGTAGGTTTCGCCGGTCGCCAATTGCAGAGTTCCGCGCTTTATATCGGGCATGACTCCGAACCGGATCCAGCCGTCCCTGTCGGACGAGCCGCTCAGCTTGCGTTTGCCCATCGTCACCGTATACGGCACACCCGGCCGGGGCTCGTCGTCATAGATGGTCAGCCGGACCTCGATCTTCGACGGCACGCCTTTCCGGCTGAACCGGTGTCTCTGATCGATCGGCTTCGAGACTTCTTTGATGCGGAGATCGGGAACCGTCAACAGATCGCCTTCTTCCAACATATTGGGATCTGCGCGCAGTTGCCGCAGCGGTTCATTTGCGGGATCGTTCCAGACGGTTTCCCAGAAGAGTCCATTGGCGTATGCCACGGATTCCACGCTGTCGCCGCCGGTTGCCGTGTGTTTTTTAGCCACTTAGAACTTCAGCTCCTTCTTCAGGGCGGCGAATGCCTTCAATGCCGCTTTGTATTCGCTGGTCGCCGTCGCATCCGGAATGTTGGGCATTTGCTCCGGTGCCGTGGGATTCAACAGTCCTCCGGCATCGCGCAAATCGTCGGACGGCTCACAAAGCGGCGGCATTCCCGCCGCGGTGATCAAACCTCTGAGGCGTGTCCTGCCCGCATGCGCGCCATAGGCGCTGTTCATAAAATGCTGCAGGGCGGCATCATGCCGGCCGCTGGCTCTTTTGTATTTGTGGTCGAGGGAGGCCTCTTGCGCTTGCTTCTGTTCCGCGCCATAGGCGGACTCCAGAAAGCCCTTACGGGCATCAACCAGGGCCCTTTGGGGCGTGTTCAGCTTCCAGGCGCTTTTATCGTCCCCCAATAGATAGTTCGGCGGACCCTTCAGCACCACGTTATCTTCAAACAGTTGGTTCAGCTTCGTCGCCGGGTCGAGGGTTGCCAAATCGTCCGTCACCGGAATCACGATCGCCACATTGACAACCTGGCTGGTTACAACGTGGCTAATTCCGCGCACACTGTACTTGGCGTTCGGTTTGTTCCAAAACGCCAGTCGCCCGTCTTGATACATTTCCAATAACTCCACGCATACCTTTTTCGATCCGGCTGTCTTCTTTTCCCGGTACATATGGTTGTGCTGGAAACTGACGAGCCGGGCGTTCATATATGAGTTCTCGCCGGATTGATAGCTCGGGTCGACGTGATCGACCTCCGGCGCCTCTCGCCCGCCGCATTCGGCAAGATTGGTCCAGATATCGGC
>JAOAPQ010000625.1 GCA_025462965.1 Bryobacterales bacterium | reverse complement strand
ACCTTCAAGCCGGGTCGAGGAAAGTGTGAAAGTGCACGCCGGAGGTGACCACATCCGGTCCACGCAGCAGCCCTGCGATCAGAAATACGCGTGGAAGCCGTCTACGAAAACCAGTGAGCAGGGTTGGTCTACCTTGGGTGGCATGGTTTGCTGTGTGTCAGGATTCGGAGGGCAATACCTTTGCGAACAGGACTCACGCTACGGACCGCCTGGGTTAGTCTTGGAAAAGCAGACATGGGTCACTTCTCCCGGCTCTGAAGATGATTGGATAGACAACGACCGCTATGCTAGACCTTGAGTCGGTAATCGACGGAAATTTGCACAGGCGCTAATCTCCGCTCTGGCTCGAAAGGGCGTCGCTACAACTCGAGAGCGACTAGATGAAGGCCAAATTCTCACATATATTCCCGAGAATGTCATAGTAATGGTGGTTGGCTCAAAACTATAACTACGGCCTGTAGCCCAGCCACTAAGTCAGGCCCGCGTCAAGTATGTTATTGCCGAAATTAGAGACTTACGACTTAGCGGCTATGATGGTGCGCGGCTACGGGCCACGGCGCAAGTGTTACGAAATTTGTCCCCGTGGCGAAGGGGGCTGAAATTGATGCCGGTTGACGAGTTGGGGACACCTGAAACGGTGGCGACCGCACATCGCTATTCGGACCGCAGCGTTTCGACCGGATTGAGCCAAGCAGCACGGCACGCGGGAGTGTAGCTGGCCAATAGTGTAGCGAGGATGAGAACCTCGACCACGATCGTTAACGTTGGCAGATCCGAAGGACGCACGCCGTAAAACAATCCGCGAATGAATGTTGCCGCCATAGAGCGACGGCACATACCATAGATCGCCGTATCGGCAAATGCTACGCTACCGCCCACTTCGGCGGCTCACTGAATGTTCCTCGCCCGCGCAGTCATAAATTCCCAGGGCGCGGCATCTCAAGCGCCGATGAACGAACTCGCGCAACCGGAGGAAACCCGAGGCAGAACCGGTCAGGCTCAAGGACGTTGCGCGCGTGGCGACGGCGTAGTGGAGGTCCTGCTGCGTTTCGAGTCAACATGGTAATGGTTACCCACGGCACAGACACGAAAGTAAAAGATTCGATAAGATACGGTAGCGAGCCATTATCTATGGTGGAGTTTCTGAACCGATTATTCTCATCGGATTTCATGCCCCACGGATACTGTTACCTCTGGAAGCCGGAAATTGTTTGGCTGCACGCGATTTCGGATGGCACCATCACGCTGGCCTACTACTTGATTCCTCTGGCCCTGGTGTATTTCGTGCGCAAGCGGAACGACCTGCCGTTTCATTGGATTTTTTTGATGTTCGGCATCTTCATTTTCGGCTGTGGAACAACCCACCTGATGGAGGTCTGGACCTTGTGGCACGGCACCTACCGGCTGGCAGGAGCTATCAAGGCGGTTACCGCCGCGGCGTCGGTGGCTACGGCGGCAGCTTTGGTGCCGCTGATTCCGAGAGCCCTTGCTCTTCCGAGCCCGCAACAATTGAAAATCGCGAACTTGCGGCTCGAGCAGGAAGCCGGTGAGCGGCGCCGGGCCGAAGCCGGCCTGTTGCAAGCGCACGGCGAGCTCGAAATCCGCGTGCGGGAGCGTACCGCAGAGCTGGCGGCGGCAAACGAGCGGCTGCGCGTGGAAATCGGCGAGCGAAGGCGGGCTGAGGAAGTATTGAGGAACCAAGCCAGCCTGTTGAACCTGGCTCATGACGCCATCCTGGTTTGCGACATGAATGGAGACATCACGTTCTGGAATCCGGGTGCGGAAGAGACCTATGGTTGGCCGGGGCAGGAAGCCCTCGGCAAATCCGCTCAGGAACTCCTCGGCTCTGAATATCCCGGGGGGCGCGAGAGCCTGATGAAGATGGTGGTCAGAGATGCCCGGTGGGAGGGGGAACTCGTCCAGAAACGGCGTGACGGGCGGAGAATCGTGGTAGCCAGCCGGTGGGCGCTGCAGCGCGACCAGGAAGGCGATCCCACTTCTATTCTCCAGATCAATCGGGACGTAACGGAGCGCCGGCGCGCGGAAGAGAATCTGCGTCGAAGCGAGGCATTCCTAGCGGAAGGGCAACGGCTGAGCCGTACGGGCAGCTGGGCGTGGGACGTTTCCTCGGGCGCGCTCACATTCTCACGGGAATCGTTTCGTATTCTGGGCTTCGATCCTGAACAGCCGGCTCCAGCTTTCCAAACGGCTGTGGATCGATTTCATCCGGAGGACCGCGCGTCCGTTGATAACGTCCTGGATACCGCCATTCGAGAGAGAAAGGATTATGAAATACACGCCCGCCTGGCCCTCCCGGATGGGTCCACAAAGCATGTGCATTGCGTGGGCCGTGTCGCGACCAGCCAGTCCGGCGCCCTGGAGTGCGTGGGGACGATGATGGACATTACGGACCGGAAGCTCGCGGAGCAGGAGCTGCAGGTAGCGCAGGCCGAACTGGCCCATATGGCGAGAGTGACGACGATGGGAGAGCTTGCCGCCTCGATAGCGCATGAAGTCAACCAGCCGCTCGCCGCGGTGGTGAACTACGCCAACGCTGGTCTCCGCTGGCTCAACGCGGCTACGCCCAATCTGGACGGGACACGGGAGGCGATAACACGGATTGTCAAGGAGGGAAACCGAGCCGCCGAGGTGATCGGCCGAATTCGCTCACTGATCAGGAAGAGCGCGCCACAGATGTCCGCGCTTGATATGAATGAGTTGATCAACGGAGTGCTGGTATTAACACGCCACGAAGTCCTTAAACGGGGCGTTTCGCTACGTACCGAGTTGGCGGCCGATCTTCCCTGGATTCTGGGCGATCGCGTTCAGTTTCAACAGGTGATTCTGAACCTGCTGCTGAACGCCGTTGAAGCAACCAGTGAGATGACCCGGGGGCCGCGGGAAGTGCTTCTGACATCGCAGGCCCTGGGGCCAGATCAAGTTCTGATCACGGTCCGGGATTCGGGGGTGGGAATCGATTCCGGGAAAGAGGAACAGATCTTCAGCCCATTCGTAACCAGCAAGGCCGGAGGCATGGGTATGGGGTTACCGATCAGCCGTTCCATAATCCAAAGGCACGGAGGCCAGCTGTGGGCCAAGGCTAACGAAGAACTCGGTGCGACCTTTCAGTTTTCCCTGCCGGTAGGAAACTCCGCTTGAGATGACGGAAGAGCAGCCAGTCGTATACATTGTGGACGACGATCAGGGCGTCCGGGAGTCGCTGGACTACCTTGTCCGTTCAGTCGGCTATGCCGTACAGACATTCGCCTCGGCACGCGATTTCCTGTCCAGCAGACTGCAAGATGCCGCCGGATGCCTGGTTCTGGACGTGCGAATGCCGGGACTGAGCGGCCTCGATCTGCAGCGCGAACTGATAAAGAAAGACATGCATCTGCCGATCATCTTCATCACCGGCTATGGGGACATCCCGATGACGGTGAAGGCCATGAAAGGCGGCGCGGTCGATTTTCTCCCCAAGCCATTTCGCGAGCAGGATCTCCTAGATGCGATCCAGCAAGCCATCGAGAGCGACCGCGCTATACGGCAGGAGAGGGCCGAGGTAGCGGAACTGCGGGAGCGTTTAGACTCCCTGACGCCAAGGGAGCGGGAGGTGATGCAGTATGTGGTCGAGGGACTGTTGAACAAGCAGATCGCGGCTGAACTCGGCACCAGCGAAATAACGGTCAAACTGCAGCGGGGCCACATGATGCAGAAAATGCGAGCCGGGTCAGTGGCGGGACTGGTCAAAATGGCCGGCAGACTGGGCACGCCCGCGCGCCAGGGGTAGCAATGGTATTAACGAACCTATACGGCCGTATGATGGAGTTTCGGCCACGTCAAGAACTATTATTTGACTAGCTATTACGGTCGGCCAAGCCTGATGGGAAGGCGGAGTGTGAGATGAATATTTCACTGATCGGTGTCGTGGACGACGATGAAGCAGTTCGTGATTCCCTCAGTATGCTCCTCCGATCCGCCGGGTACAATTGCGCGGTCTTTCCTTCTGCGGAAGCCTTCCTCGGCTCAGGCAGCCTTGACCAGACGGACTGCATGGTGCTTGATGTCCGCATGCCTGGAATGAGTGGTCCGGAACTTCAAAGCAGGATTCGGGACCGCAACAGTGCGGTGCCGGTGATCTTTATCACCGGGCAAGCCGATGAAGACGTGCGCACAAGAGCAATGAAGGACGGCGCCGTCGCTTTCTTGAAAAAGCCTTTCAGTGACGAGGATCTGCTGAACGCGATTCGCGCCGTATTGGGCTTTCAAGCGAACTGAAAGCAGCGCCGCGCGATCGAAACCCAGCAGCTTTGTCGAAAGGATACCTCACATAAGCTCAGCTCCGAGACCCGCCGGAGCTGAGCTTGCGAGATCGTCGGCGAGGACATAAACATCGGCCCATAGAATTCGCAATCACACTGCGGGGGCCATCGGAAATGCGGGCATCTCGCTAGCTATCTCTTCCTGGGCTAGAAGACGAACGCCATATTTTTCGAAGATCCTCATGGTTTGTTCCAGATTGGCTTTTGAATAAGTAATCGCATCATCAGGGGGAAGCTCAAGCTTTTTAGCGGGTGCGGCCATGTCTTTGATAGCATTCATAAATCCCCCGGGTGTTATCAGACATAGCATGCGAATTTCGGTAGACTGAATAATGAACGCGTGTGGTTTGCCCTTGGGAAGAAACATGGATTCGCCTGCTTCAATGTGGAATACTTGACCTTCAGCATACACATCAAGCTTCCCGGCAAGAACATAATAGAACTCATGTTCACGCGCGTGAACATGCGGAGGAGGCTCGGTCCCCTTTCTCATGTTCGAGAGCACTAAATCAAAAGCTCCGCCCGTGTCTTCCTCTCCTGCCAGAAGTGTACTTAGGATTCCCTTGTACCAAGTGGATATTTCCACGGATGGTGCTCGCTTGAAAGCTTTCGGAGTAGGTAGTTCTTTGTTCATGGTCCCTCTTATCGGAAGTGCTGGTGAGTTGATAGATCAGCTCCTCTTTTGTAATCTGAAGTGCACAAATACCTCCGTCTGGAAGTTTAGAAATCAAGCTGTTCTCCTCTAGATTCTCTATCTGCCGGTGGGGTCGGACGG
>JAOAPQ010000616.1 GCA_025462965.1 Bryobacterales bacterium | reverse complement strand
GACGTTCCGCGGAGCGGTGATCTGCACGGAGACCCGCGCGGTCAGTTCGCCGCGGCTGCGCACAAGGACGAGGAACTCGCCGCGCCGAGCGACCGCGGAAGGAAGTTCGGTAGCAGCCTGCACCCGGCGCATGCGGAACAACGTATAGCCGCCGGCGACGGCCGCTGTAAGTACGCAAACGATCGCGATGCGGCGGCGAAGCGTTTGTCGCTGACGGCTCATTTGGAAGCCTTTAGGAGTTCCGTGACATTCCGCTGAATATCCGCGGCGGCGGCCATGTCGGGCAGCAGATGAGGGTCGCTCTGATCGAAGAAGAATTGCGCCGTAAAGGTCTTCAGTGGGCTTCCCAACGCGGAGGAGGCCACGGGACTCGCAGAATCGAAACGCGCTGTGAAAGTGAGTTCGGGATACGCGTCCAGGTGGACGGTAGCACGCGTGCCGGGTTGGAGGATGGCGCCATCCGCTTCGCTGACCGAAAGGCGCAGAACCATGCTCGTCGGATCGAAGACCCTGACGAGGGGACTGCCGGGCCAGGGGGTGTCGCCTTCCTTGGCGTGACCCATGGAGTTGTTGCGCCAGATATTTTCGAGCGCCGCCATGCCGCTCAGAGAGGCGCGCAAGACGAGCCTGTCGGCATCCGCACGGAGGCGCGCCAGCGTGCTTTTCTGGCGCTCTCTTTGAAGCTTCAAAACTCCGAGCTCAGCGGCCTCCGCCAGCTCATGGGCGTGCTGAGACTTGTGCAGACTGGCGAGGTGGGCTTCGGCGTCTTTCAGCTTTTCGGCGTTCTTCAGTTGGTCGAGCTCGCTCAGGACCGGGCCCTTGCGGATTTCCAGCTTGGCTTTCTGAAGGTCGGCTTCGGCCTGCGCCAGATCGGAGGATCGCTTGGCGGCATTGCTGCTGTGCTGGGCGGCTTTCTGATCCACCTGGTGTGATAGATCGTCGTACTTGGTCTCGGCGTCGCGAGCGTTCTTGATCTGCGCGATCCGATCGAATTCGGCGACGATATCTCCTGTGTGGACCATGGCGCCGTTTTCGACCAGCTTGGTAAGAGTGAGATTGCCCGACTGCTGGCCGCTTACGCGGGGGACGTGGATCGAGACGGAGTGGAGCGCTTCGACTGTCCCGGTTGCGCGAAGAGTTTGAACGGAGGTGGCGGGCGGCGGGATTAATTTCTTTGGCGGATCCGCAATATTAGCGGAAACGCGCGGGGTTGAGCAACCGCTCAAGAGTGAGCAGAGCGCAGCAACAACGGTTATGGTCTTACCTGTTGAGTGAACCACTGGGTTCCGATCTCCAGGTTAGACGTAAGTTCCTCGATATTTGTTTAGCGGTTTTGCATTTATATTTTTTCGATGTATCTTCGCAGGCACATTGTGGCCCGGAGAGACCAGGTCTTCGTCTGTAACATTCAGGTTTCACGAACAGCGAGTGCATCGGGCTGTTCGGATGGCAAGTTGGATTCCAATAGCAGCGCCGCTTGCGGCGCTTTATGAATATGCCTAGCGCGCTGACTGAACTTTCGGTTCGGCGAGATAGCCGACAATCATGTCCTTCTGCACAGAGTTGACGATGATCTCGTAGGGCTGCTTGGCGCGAGCCATGAGGAATTGAATAGGCTCGTTGATCGTGCGGTCCTTCTTTTCCGTCTTCTTATCGTCCGCGGTCAATTCGAAGGTGAAGCGATTGTGTTTCGGATCCGCCTTCTTCAGTAACAGTGAGACCTCGCCCACCCGCTGCGGCTGCTTGGCTTTCGCCAGCTTGAATTCTACGTAATTCCGTTCGCCCAACCGCTTGAGCGCCTCGAGTTCTTTCCCGTTCGTGGCCACATACCCGCTGGTTACTCCCAAGTCGCCGGTTACCTTCTTCAAGTCGAGAATGGTCTTATCGAGCTCGGACTTGTTCGTCGCAACCAGAGTCTTGACGCTGGTCACTTCGCCATTAACATTCTCGATCTTTGCGTTTGCGGTCGAGGCAGCGTCCTTCACCTGCGAAAGTTCGCCGTTAACCTTCTGTGCCGAGGCTTCCTGCTGCTGCTCCAGGCGCTTGGCCTGCTGCTCGGTGTAAGTGAGGGATTCCTTCTTAGCCTGACTGGCGAGCACGTTCGCCTGGCGCCGGGCATTCTCCAGATCGTCCTTCAGGGTCTCCAGATGCTTGCGGTTGGTGGCAACCACTTCGCTCGAGTTTTCCTTGAGGTTCTGGACTTCCGCCTCGATGGAATCGAGCGATTTCACCGCGTCGGCCTTCATATCATGAATCTGAATAAACAAGTAGACGTTCGAGACCAGCAAAGCGGCAAGCGCGCCGCCTACCAGAGCTGTTTTCACGTTCGAGCTACCCGGTTCGGGCCGGTAATACGTGGTCGGTTCAGTCATACCACGAGTATAGATGCACTCTGGTGCGGTTTTGGTTACCTATGGCAGCGCGAAAGCGGCTCGGGTGTCCGAGCCGGTTGCGCTAAAGAAGCCACAGCCGCCCGCCGCAATCACCACATATTGCTTCCCATTCCGACCCGCGTAAGTGATGGGGGTGGCATGGCCGCTGGCCTCAGGCCTGGTGATCCAGAGCTCCGCTCCGGTGGCGGAATCGAAGGCGCGGAAACGGCTGTCATTCGTCGCGCCGATAAAGACCAGCCCGCCGGCAGTAGCGATGAAGCCTCCCAGATTCGCGGCCCCGGTTTTCTGAGTTATGTGTTCAGTAATACCCTGCGGTACCCGCCGGGCGAAGCGACCCGTATTGATGTCGATAGCCGTGAGCACGCCCCACGGCGGCTGCTGGCACGGGAGTTGATGGTCGTCCCAGAATCGCGCGTAGTCGCCTGGTGCGGCGATAGCGCGAAGCAGCGCCATCCGGCTGCGGTTCCATGCGCCTCACCGCCCCGATTTCGTTCGTATTCACAGAGAGATAGCCACGCGCCGGATCGAACGAACCGCCCGGCCACGTATCTCCGCCCAGCGTTCCCGGGAACACCAGGGTCAGGCCGGTCCCCCATGGTGTAAAACGGCCCTGGCTTTTCCACACGTGAGAAGAAATCCGCGTTTCGCGGATAGGATAGATCGGCCGGCCCGTGACGCGGTCGAACAGAAACACCAGGCCCATCTTGGTCACCTGCGCGAGGGCGGGAATCTCGCGGCCCCCACGTTTCACTGTAACCAACGCGGGTGGCGCGGGAAGATCGTAATCCCAAAGATCGTGATGGACTAATTGGTAAGACCAGAGCACTTTGCCGGTCGCGGCATCCAGCGCCACGAGGCAATTCGCATAGAGCCCGCTGCCCTTGCGGTCCCCGCCATAGAAATCGTAGGTGGCGGAGCCAATGGGAAGGTAGACGATCCCGCGGTCCGTATTCACGGTCATGATGGACCATACGTTTACGCCCGTGCGGTTCTCCTTTGGATCGCCTGCCCAGGTGCGGAATTGCCAGGCCAGCTTCCCGGTCCGGATATCGAAAGCGCGGATGTCGCCACGCGGACCCGGCCCGGCGGCTTCGGGCACCGCCTCCCCGGTGATGAGCAGATCGCGATAGATGGCGGGCGGGGACGTGACGGAGTATTGGCCGTTGGGGAAACCGTCGGCGAAGCCCTTGCGAAGGTCCAGCTCGCTTTCGTCGCCGAAGCCGGGAACAGCTTGCCGGTCTTCGAGTTCAGAGCGATCATGCGGCCGTCCTGAGTGCCGAACAGGATGCGGGGCCGAGTGGCGGCGTCGCCTGGCCAATAGGAAACGCCGCGATGGGAATGATACTGGATCTTCGTACGCCCGTCTTGGGAGTCGAATCGCCAGAGGGGTTCACCGGTTTCGGAGTTCAGGGCGATCACGCGTTCCCCCGGCGTGGAAAAGTAAAGGACGTTCCCGATGACGACGGGCGTGCTTTCAAATGCCGCTATTCGATGGCCGCGGTAAACGGCGTTTGAGACTTGCTCGCCGGTATGAAAGGTTTAGGCGCGCCGGAATTTTGGGACGTTCCTGGGTGTGATCTGAGTGAGGGGTGAGTAGCGCTGGCCGCCGGGGTCGTGGCCGTAAACGGGCCAATCGGTCTGGGCGAAACAGGGGCTGGCGAGGAGGAGGATGGCTGGGAAATAGGTGGTCAATCCAAACCACACTATCCTAAATTAGATAGAAGACAGGCCACCAACAACGATGGCCTGTCCTACAGCTGGCCTGTGATAGCTTGATGGGATGAGAGTTCTCGCTCTGTTGCTGGTCGCCTTTGCTGCGCTCGTGTACGCGGATGTGACTGGCAAGTTCGCGGGGACCTGGACCTCCGGGGCGAGCGGCAACGGCGGCGATCTCCAGATGGCGATCTCGCCCGGCGCGAGCGGGGAATGGACGGCCCGGAGCTCGTTCACGTACCAGGGTCAGGAAGTGAAGACAGAGCCGCTTTCGGTCAAGATCGAAGGCGACCGGGTGGAAGTTGTGTTCGGGTATGACATCGGCGATGCGAAGCTGCATTCCACCATGCGGGGCGTGCTGAGCGGCGAAAAAATCACGGGGAGATATGTTTCCCAGGATGCCGGCGGTCAGGCGGTGGACGAGGGAACTTGGGCGGTAACGCGGAAGTAGTCGCGTCGAACCTTGGCGCCATGGCCGGGCGCCTCGCCCGGATTCGCGAGCGGATCGAAGGGGCGTGCGCGCGAGCCGGCAGGCAGTCGTCAGAAGTTCAGTTACTCGCCGTAACCAAGGTCTTTCCGGCATCCTCGATTCGGGAAGCTTACGAACTCGGCCTTCGCGATTTCGGCGAAAACTACGTGCAGGAGTTCGAAGGGAAGGCTCCCGAGCTCGCGGATCTCCAGGACGCGCGCTTTCATCTCATCGGACATCTGCAATCGAATAAAGCGAAGAAAGCCTGCGAGTTGTTCCACGCCGTGCAGACTGTCGATTCGGCAAAGCTCGCCCGTCGCCTCGAGGACTGTGGCACTCCATTGGAGGTGATGATCGAGGTGAAACTCTCGCACGAGGAATCGAAACACGGGGCCGACCCGGCGGACCTCCCCGCCCTGGTCGAAGCCGTCCGGGGATGTCGCAACGCACGCCTCACGGGCCTGATGACGGTGCCGCCATGGTCGGAGAATCCCGAGGATTCGCGGCCCTATTTCGCGCAACTTCGGGGACTGGCGGAGCGCCTGGGTCTGAGGGGACTTTCGATGGGTATGTCGAACGATTTCGAAGCCGCGATTGAAGAAGGCGCAACGTGCGTGCGCGTGGGCACAGCGCTGTTCGGCCGCCGCAAAAAGGTGTGACCGTCGGATATTACTCGCCGCTGCCGCCGGACCGCACGGGCGTGGCCGATTATGCCGCAGCGCTGCTCGGCGAACTGCGACGCCACGGCTCGGTCACGGTTGCCCCCGAGCGGTGCGATGTGGCCCTGTATCAGCTTGGAAATAATCAACTGCATCGGGGCATATACGATCGCGCGCTGGCGCGGCCGGGCGTGGCAGTGCTGCATGATGCCGTGCTGCAGCATTTCTTTCTGGGCTCTCTGAGCCGGAACGATTACATCGCCGAGTTCGTATATAACTATGGCGAATGGGCCCGGAACGAAGCCGATTTTCTGTGGCAGGAACGGTCGGGTTCGTCTCAGGATCCCCGCTATTTCGCGCGTCCCATGCTGAAAAGGATTGCGGAACAATCAGCCGCGGTAGTGGTGCACAACCGGGCGGCAGCGGAGATGGTCCGTGAACATGCGCCCGGCGCGCGCATCGTGGTCATTCCGCATCTCTTCGTGGAACAGGAACCAGTCGATGAATCCGCCGCGCTCAGGTTTCGGGCCCGGCTGGGTATTCCGCCGCGGGCCTTCCTCTTCGGCCTTTTCGGGTATCTGCGCGAATCGAAACGGGTGCTTCCTTTGTTGCGTGCTTTCCAGGAGTTGCATCGAGCGCGGCCGGGCGCCCGACTGCTGGTCGCGGGCGAGTTCGTTTCGGCGGATCTTGAGCGCGCCGCAGCGCCGCTGCTCGACCACCCAGGCACGTATCGCGCCGGCTACCTGGACGAGCCGGATTTCCACGTGGCGGCCGCTGCCGTAGATTGCTGCGTAAACCTGCGCTACCCGCGCGCGGGAGAGACTTCGGGGATCGCGATCCGGCTGATGGGGGCGGGCAAACCGCTGATCGTTACCGATGGAGCGGAGACGGCCGATGTACCCGAAACCACATGTTTTCGGGTTCAGCCGGGGCCTGCCGAGCAATACGAGCTTTTTCAATATATGGTAGTAGCAAGCGAGTATCCCGAGGCCGCCCGGCAGATGGGCCGGCAAGCGGCTGATCACATTCGGCGGTATCATTCGTTAATATCCGCCGGCGCTCTCTACTGGAAGACTCTGTGCGACACCTGCTCCTTATTGCACTGATCGCGGCATGGCCACAGGCGGCATCCGGCGTGATGGTAACGCAACTCCATGTGCTGGTGCCCATGCGCGACGGGATCCATCTGGCGGCGAACATCTTCCGGCCGGGCGGGACGGCCGCGGTGCCGACCATTCTTATGCGTACTCCCTACGGCAAGGGCGAGACGGCCACGGCCAACAACCAGGCGTTCGTGGATCACGGCTACGCGGTGGTGGTGCAGGATGTGCGGGGGCGCTACGAGTCGCAGGGCACGTTCTCGCCCCTGGTACAGGAGCCGGCCGATGGGGACGACACCATCAATTGGATCGCGAGACAGCCCTGGTCCGATGGCAAGGTCGGAATGACCGGCGGTTCGTATCTGGGGATTTCACAGTGGAAGGTCGCGGTCCTGAACAACCCCCACCTGAAGGCGATATTCCCGTGGGTTTCAGGCGACGACGATTACCGGGATCGCTTCTACTCCACCGGCGGCGCCATGAAACTGGCGCACCGGTTGATATGGATCGAGGAGAATCTGCGTGATCCGGACTACGCCGCGCCGGATTTTAAGAAGTACATCTGGACACTTCCTTTACGCCACGCCGATGTGGAGGTGACGGGGAAGCGTTCGCGCATGATGCAACTGATATTCGACCACCCGGACTACGATGCGTTCTGGCAATCCATCAGCATCAGCCGGCAGCTCAAAGACATGAAGGTGCCGGTGTATTCGATCGGCGGCTGGTACGACAACTACGTGGAAAGCGATCTGGATGCCTATACTATTCTGCGAAAAACGTCCAGCCTGAACCGCATCATGATCGGGCCCTGGCCGCACAACCCGGGCATCCCGTTCCAAGACGTTGATTTCGGCCGGCAGGCGAGCGTCGGTTTCCGCAAGCTTCAATTCGAGTGGTTCGATCAGTGGATGCAAGGCAAGGATGTGCCCCTGATGTCGCAGCCTCCGGTGCGCATTTTCGTCATGGGCATCAACCAATGGCGCGACGAGTACGAATGGCCGTTAGCGCGGGCGCGCGCGGCGCGTTACTACCTCATTAGCGGAGGGCACGCCAATGGAGTGGATGGCGACGGAATCTTGAGCGAAGAGCAGCCGAAGAATTCGGCGCTGGACACGTACGTCTACGATCCGCGCAATCCCGTTCCGACACACGGGGGATCGGTGTGTTGCAATGTGCAAATATTTCCTTGGGGACCGATGGACCAGCGAATGGTGGAGAAGCGCCACGACGTGCTGGTGTATACGACGCCTCCGCTCAGCGATGACGTGGAAGTCACGGGTCCCGTACAGGTGGTGTTGTTTGCCGCGAGCTCAGCGCTCGATACGGATTTCACCGCCAAACTGGTGGACGTTTTTCCGAACGGGTTGGCTCGTAATCTAACGGATGGGCTGCTTCGCGCCCGCTACCGCAACTCGCTTTCGAAGCAGGAGTTACTGACGCCGGGCCAGATTTACAAATTTAAAATCGATGCAGGCGTGACCAGCAATGTGTTCCGGAAGGGGCATCGCATCCGCATCGAAATTTCCAGCAGCAATTTCCCGAGGTTCGACCGGAACCCGAACACTGGTCGCCCGATCGCCGACGAAACGGAGCTGAAAGCGGCGACGGAGACCGTTCGGCACGATCGCAAGCATGCGTCGTATGTATTGTTACCGGTGATTCCCGCGGGTTCGCACGGGGTGGAAACGTTGACGCGCACGGCGGGCAACGTGCCAGTCAAACACGTGCGCTGATTGACTTATACCCGTCTTGCGCGGTATTTTGCGTGTAGTCCCTTCCCTGCAATGGCGCGGTAGCCAAGTGGTAAGGCCAAGGTCTGCAAAACCTTTATTCATCGGTTCGACTCCGATCCGCGCCTCCAAATTTTCCAGCCGTACTGGCGAGCGTACCGCAACGGACCCTCCCGCCTAAACCTGCGAACAACGAACGAAGACGGACACAAGACTGGCAGAAAAACTGGCAGGGCCTGTTGGCCAGGGACAGGATAGATCTACATCCGAATGTAGGACATTGTTCGACGCCGGAGCGATGAATGCGGATCTAAGGCGGAAGGAGTCCCACGAGCGTTCTCTCAGGCCCGAACCGCGATGCTGGAGATCTCAAGCTCGACTGGACGCCTCAGCTTTGCCTGCGAGAGAACCCGGCTAAGTCCATCGGCTCGCCTGATCGTCGACGGCATTGCCGGCTTGGTAGCCATCATGACCCCGGAAGGTGAGATCGAATTCGTCAACAACGTTTTTCCCATTGAGATATCTGCTCTGGGGGAACGAAGAGAAGACATTCCCCTGCTGGTCGAGTACTTCATTGATCGTTATGCTGTTTCAGTCATCCTCCTGGCCAAGTAAAGTCGCGAATTGCAGAACGTGATTGAGACTTTCTCAGTCGATGAGACTTGGCTTTCGCGGCAGCCCCCTGCGACTGAGCCGGACAGCGGACCTGGCCTCTTTAGAACCATTGACCAAGAGGCTCCGAAGTTGTGTGCCGGCAATTCTTCTCGACGGCACGTGGACGCATACTGATTCCGAGACGTGTATGTCACGGTAGCGGGATTGCAGAAACTATGGGCAATGCCTGTATTGTTGCCGGTCATTATGCATGTGGAACCAAGACAGGAAGAGCCCACATGAGCTTGCTGGATGGCGATATTTCGACTCGAGGCGAACGTCCGACAGACGGAACATCGTCAGGGAGCTTGGGAGTATTCCCGGCATCAAAGGCGAAGCCCACTCGCAGAACGATGTTTCGCCTTGCCGCCCAGTTGGCTCCCGGCCTTCTCATGGCGCGTCGTGATGATAACTCTACGGTCCTGCCGCGGAGTTCGTCCTCGGAGGCTCGGAGGATGGTGCGGTTTGCGGAAAAGCGCGAGTTGATCCTGCTGACGGATCGTCCGCCGCAACTGGAAACACCATTGCGCTATTTCCGACAGGATTTGACCCCCAACGAAGCATTCTTCGTGCGATGGCACGTGGCCGGCATCCCGACCCACATTGATACGCGCGTCTTCCGGCTACAGGTCGATGGGCATGTGCAGCGCCCGTTATCACTCTCCCTGGACGATCTGCGGCGGCGCTTCGAGCCGGTGTCTGTCATCGCCATCGCGCAGTGCTCGGGTAACGGGCGTAGCCTTTTCGAGCCACGTGTGCAGGGCGGGCAGTGGAGACAGGGGGCCATGGGTAACGCGCTGTGGACCGGAGTCCGGCTGCGCGATTTACTCGAGGCCGCCGGCATCCGTGCGGGCGCGGTTGACGTTTCTTTCGACGGCCTCGATGAACCTCCGCTCGCTTCAATCCCGGATGTGGTGAAGTCGCTGGCTGTCGATCGTGCGCGCGAGTCTGACGTGATGGTCGCCTACGAGATGAATGGAGAGCCGCTTCCCATGTTGAATGGATTTCCGCTTCGCCTGGTAGTCCCCGGCTGGTATGCAACCTATTGGATTAAAGCCCTGTCCCGGGTCACTGTGCTCGACCGGGCATTTGAGGGCTTTTGGATGGCGAAGGCGTACCGCATCCCGAATAATCCCGAGGGCGCGGAAATCCCCGACCACCTGGCTGCCGATACGATACCCATCAACCGGTTTACGGTGCGCTCTATCTTCGTTCGCCCGGAGCCGGAAGAGCCGGTTGCCCTGGGCAGGCCCTACGAAGTAGAGGGCGTAGCGCTTGACTACGGAGCCGGCATCCGGCAGGTGGAAGTCCCGCTCGATAACGGAGTGCACTGGGCGGATGCCCGCCTGGATCCCGAACTCGGTAAGTACTCATTCCGGCGTTGGCGATATCGGTGGTCGCCGCTCGCACGCGGACCAAATCGGCTCATGGTCCGGGCCACGAATAACGACGGCGTTGGACAACCCATACATCACTGGAACCGGAGCGGGTTCATGCGATGCGTAATCGAAAATGTCCAGGTGAACGTTGTATGAGGAGTTTGCCGGCGCTCCTTCTCATAATTTCTCTCGGGACCATAGCCGGTTGCAACCGTCGCAGCTCAGCGGCGATTCGTGACGGGGAGATGGAAGGCATGACGTTGTCCCGTCTGTCGTCGCCGGCCAGGCATCCGCCTTCGTCGGTCCGTAGCATTTCTCTGCCGCACGATGAGGCATTCGCGCCTCCCGGCCCGGGCCGCGATGCCTTTGTCACTACCTGCATCGTGTGTCACTCGCCCCGCTATATCACGTCGCAGCCGCCGTTCTCCCGCGCGGTGTGGAAGGGAATCGTACAGAAAATGATCGATACCTATGGTGCGCATATTACACCGACGCAGGCTGCGGAAGTTGTGGACTACCTCGTGGCCACCCATGGCGCACATCTGATCGGAGGCGAAGGTGAGTG
>JAOAPQ010000587.1 GCA_025462965.1 Bryobacterales bacterium | reverse complement strand
AGAAACGAAAAGGTAGCTTTGAAGCATCTAAGGGCTAGTGTGCATCTCATACTTGATTCCACGGCCAAGCGACCGTTATACTGGCATTTTCGCTGAAGTGCAATGATGATCACGGCGAGAGACGAATCCGATCCCCTGGCTCCCCAACGGGAAGCCGCCTTTTTTTACGGCCTTTTCTTACGCGGACACTCCCTGGAAGGGCTCCGGCAGGATATCGACCTGCCCCGGAATCTTCTGGATAAGTGGCTCAAAGCGAAAGACTTTGAGAATCAATTCAGGGAAAATCTGCACCGCGTTTATGTTTACCGCAAACAGGTCCTGGCGGTCTTCGACGCGTTAGTGAGCAACGAACAGAACCGCTTGCAATAAACTCTGGGATATACTTTTCCGCTTCCGGCTCGGGTACGATTGATAGACGGAGTCGGATGTTCCTCTCCCGAATTCTCGGTATTGCGGCGCTTCTCGTTCTAGTGTCCCTGACTGCGTCTGCGGAAACCGTGCTAACCGGACGGGTGGTTGACGAGCATGGTTCACCCGTGGCCCAGGCGCGCGTCTGGGTAAATGATCGCGAAGCTTATACGACGCCAGCCGGCGATTTCCGGCTACCCCTCGCTGCTGGAGGTCCCTTCCTGGTCAGCGTGGAACACGTCGGGTTCTTTCTCCTGAAAGATCAACCGGTCGATACCGAGAGCGAAATAACGCTCGTTCTCAACCCCCAGCGCGAGGTATTTCAGAGCGTCGTTGTCGGCGAGGCGCCTTCGCCCGTTGATCCGTCCAACACCAGCCGCGAACAGCGGCTCAGCGGTACCGAGATCAACAATGTTCCGTATCCCGCCAGCCACAGCCTTCGCAATTCTTTGAAACTGATGCCCGGCGTCATCCAGGATCCGTCCGGCGCCGTTCACTTCCACGGCGGCGCTGAATATCAGACGCAGTACCTGCTCGATGGTTTCGATATTTCGGATCCAATCGGCGGACGCTTCACGACGCCGCTCGCCGTCGAAGGGGTTCGTTCGGTCGATCTGATTTCCGGCCGCGAGTCCCCGCAATACGGGCGCGGTTCAGCCGGCACGCTCGCCGTCAATCCGGAGAACGGCACGGACGTGTTTCATTTCACCGCCACGAATTTCATCCCTGGGCTCAGCACGCGCCGCGGCGTGCGGCCCGGCAACTGGACCCCGCGCGCCGGGTTTTCCGGCCCATTGATCAAAGGCCGTGCCTGGTTTTCCGATAGCCTCGACGGCCAGTACAACAAGGGCTATATCAATGGCCTTCCGAAAGGCCAGGACGCGAACAGTTCATGGCTCGCGGCCAACCTGTTGCACGCGCAGGTCAATCTGACGCCCGCAAACATTCTTTACGGCGATTTCCTGACCAGCTTCCAGAAGCGCAACCATTTCGGTCTGGGCGTTCTCGACCCCGTTGAAACCACTACACGGCGGCGGTCGGACGAGTGGGTCGCCGGGCTGAAGGACGCGCACACCTGGACCAACGGCACCCTGCTCGAAATCGGATTCGCCTGGCAGACTGTCTTCTACCGCGCGATTCCCCAAGGTGACGCCCCTTACGTCCTTTCGCCCACGGGGCGTAGCGGCAATTACTTCGTCGCGTCGAGCGAGCATGGCGGCCGCCGCCAGCTCTTCGCGAATCTCTTCGCACCTGTGTTGCATTTTCACGGCCAGCATCAACTGCAATTCGGCGCCGATGTCCAACGCCTTGAGTATTCCGCCGTGTCCGTGCGCACTCAGTTCCGGGTCATCGGACTGGCCGGGCTGCCGCTGTTCGACACATCATTCTCGGGCGTCGGGCACCTTAACCGCCCGAACGCTTCTGTTGCCTCTTACTTCAACGATCATTGGCAGCCGTTCGAGAAAGTGTCGGTCGATCTGGGCGTCCGCGACGATTGGGACGAACTCGTGCGCCAGGCCGCGTTGGCCCCGCGCGTAGCATTCTCTTACGCGCCATTCACGAACGGCCGTACCAAGTTCACCGCCGGTTACGCGATGATCCACGACGCGACCAATCTTTCGCTCTTCAGCCGACCGATGCAACCGCAGGCCATCACGACGCCCTATTCGACTGATGGCGCGATCGGAACGCCGCTCGTCACCACCTTCGTCACCGGTCGCGGACTGGTAATGCCGCGCTACGACAACTGGAGCGCCGGTGCGGAACACGATTTTGGCCGCGGCATCTCAGCCAAGCTGGAACTGCTTCGGAAACGGGGCCGCGACGGGTTCGTGTACGCTCCTGTCGCGGGCCCGGGGGCGATCAATATCCAACCGCAAGCGCTCGGTTATGGATTCGGCGGCAAATACGCTCTCTCGAACGTGCGCCGCGATGCCTACGACGAAGCCGCCATAACCGTCAGGCAGTCCCTTGGCGGCCAATACGAATGGTTCGTCAGCTATGTCCGGTCGCGCGCCGTCTCGAACGCGGTGCTCGATGTCAGCATCGATCAGCCGCTCCAAGCCGCCGGCAACTTTGGCCCCATGCCGTGGGATTCACCCAACCGCATTTTGAGTTGGGGTTATTTGCCATTCGGCAAATGGCTTGGCCCCAACTGGGCGTTCGCCTATCTCGCCGATATGCGCACCGGCTTCCCGTTCTCTATCACCACCGATGGCGGCACGGTTTCTGGTCCGGTGGATTCTCATCGCTTTCCGGTGAACTTCGATCTGAATCTGCATGTGGAGCGGCGCTTTACGTTCCGCGGATACCGCTTCGCCGTACGGGGCGGCATCAACAACGTCACCGATTCGCGCAACCCGACTGCCGTCAACAATGTCATCGGGGCGCCGCAGTTCATGCAATTCTATGGCACCGAAGGCCGCCATCTGGAATTCCGTCTCCGCTTTTTCGGCAAGAAGGGCGTTTAGCCGAGTCCCACGTCCCGCAGGAACACAGCTGCTTCTTCGGGTGGCGTTGGATTGATATAGAAACCCGTTGCGAGCTCAAAACCTGCAACCCTCGTCAGCTTCGGGATGATCTCGATGTGCCAGTGATAATGCGCCATGGGTCCGTCCTGCACCGGCGCGGTCTGGATGACGAAGTTGTA
>JAOAPQ010000572.1 GCA_025462965.1 Bryobacterales bacterium | reverse complement strand
TCACCTTCTTTTGCGACTTTCACACAGCGCGGAATTGATGTATCCAGCAACGCTGTCGTTCGCGTCGATGTCCAACTTCAATTGGCCGGCGCGGCTGAAACGGTCACGGTGGGGGCGTCGGGTGCGATTCTCCAGACGGACCGGTCGGATGTGCGCACGGAAATCAACAGCAAACAGTATGAGAACCTGCCTGTCGCCGGGGGGCGTAATTACCAATCCCTCTTTAAGCTGGTGGCGGGCTTCACGCCGCCCCGCGCGCAGAACTCTCTCGTGTCGAATGCCCAGGAGGACCTGGTTGCGGAGGTGAACGGCACCACCAAAAGCACCAACAATACCAGAATTGACGGCGCCGGCAATATTCACATCTGGCTCCCACAGCATTCCGCGTATGTACCGCCGCTTGAATCGATCGAGACCGTCAATGTGGTTACCAACAGCATGGATGCCGAACAAGGCCAGGCCGGCGGTGCCGCCGTCAACGTGGTCATCAAATCTGGCACGAATGACTTTCATGGCGTCGGCTTCGAATACCACACCAATAGCTCTCTGAAAGCCCGCAATGTCTTTTACACGGCGCCAACGCTGCCCAAGAACATTCAAAACCAGTACGGCGGGACGCTGGGCGGTCCTATCGTGAAGAACAAACTGTTCTTCTTCATCGGCGACGAACAGACCAGCCGCAGAACAAACGTTTCGCGCCTGGTGACCGTTCCGAATGCCGCACAGCGGGCCGGCGACTTCAGCAGCTTCGGCACAGCCATTTACGATCCGATGACCGGCAACGCTGATGGGTCGGGACGAACACCCTTCGCCAATAACACCATTCCGCTTGCTCGCCAAAGCCGTGTTGCCCAGCAGCTGAATAGCTGGCTTCCTGACCCGGCGACCGCCGCCGTGACTTCCAACTACTTTGCCGCCGGGAATTCCACGCTGGATCGCAACTCCCTGGACACCAAGGTCAACTGGAACCAGTCCGATAAGTTCACCATGTTCGGACGCTTCAGCATCTTGAACTTCACCACCTTCTCTCCCACCCCGTTTGACAAGGCCTCAGGACAAGCGATCGACACATCGCAGCAAGCCGGGCCCGGCCAGGGCCGTGTCATCAGCACCAGCATCGGAACGAATTACATCGTAACCCCGAACTTCCTGCTCGATGGCACCATAGCCTTTGCCCGGATTGCTCCCGGTACAACCCCGATCCAGTACGGTCAAAACGTGGGTCTGGATGTGCTCAAGATCCCCGGAACGAACGGTCCCACGATATTCTCCAGCGGCATTCCCGAGTTCCAGATCACGGGATACGAAACTCTTGGCAACCCGGGCAGCGCCACCCCGTACTTCTGGCACGACAACGAATACCTCTCCAACGCCAACGCCACGTGGACCAAAGGCGCGCACAGTATCCGCTTCGGACTGGACGTTTCCCGCCAGGACATGAACCATTTGACGGCGGAGCAGGGCGCCGGGCCGCGCGGAACCTTCCAGTTCACCGGCGGTGTCACATCGCTCATGGGCGGAACGGCGCCGAACCAGTTCAACGCCTTCGCGGCCTATCTCCTGGGTCTTCCTTCCACCGTCGGCAAGACCGTTCCCGTGGAGGCGCCGGTTACTACGCGGGCGTGGAGTGAGGGATTCTACGTTCGCGATCAATGGCAGGCGACTCGCAACCTGACCGTCACGGCAGGCGTCCGCTATGAGTTATACCCGATGCCCACCCGCGACCACCGCGGCCTTGAGAACTACGACATCACGCAGAACAAGGTAGTAATTGGCGGCGTCGGGTCGGTGCCGGGAGACGCGGGCATCGCTGTCAGCCACCTGTTGTTTTCCCCGAGGCTCGGATTTGCCTACCGGCCGACAGCCAAGTGGGTCGTCCGGGCAGGATATGGAATGAACACCGACCCCTATTCGCTCGCGCGGCCCTTCCGCACGAATTATCCCGTGCTGGTGGACCAGAACTTTGTCAGCTCCAATTCTTATTCTTTCGTAGGAAAAACGGAGGACGGCATTCCTGCGATTCCGATTCCGAGTCTCGGCAACGGCGTTATCAGTATTCCTGGAAACGTCAGCGCCAAAACACTGGGCAACCAGTTTCGGCGGGGTTACGTGGAATCGTTCAACCTCACCGTTCAGCGGGAACTCGGCGCGGGATTTGCCGGGCAGGTCGCCTACGTTGGGACGCGAGGAATCCGGCAACAGGTCAGCCAGGAACTGAACTATGCGCCGATAGGGACCGGAAATGCCGGGCGCGTGCTGAACCAGCAGTATGGGCGGGTTGCAAGCACTCTGTTGCAAGCTCCGTTCGGCACGGCGAACTATAACTCCTTGCAGGCGCATGTAAGCCGCCGGTTCGCGAATGGCTTCCATGCCCAGGCGAGCTATACATTCTCGAAAGCCATTGCCTATAATGACGAGGCGGATAGCACTCTCGCGTTCAACATTCCAAATGCGTTCGGGCGCAACCGCTCCGTAACCGGCTACGACCGGACCCATAATCTGCAAGCGGGTTTTATCGCTGAATTTCCGTTTGGTAAAGATAAGCGCTGGGCGCATGACGGCATTTCGCGACGCCTGCTGGGAGGGTGGCAACTAAACGGGTTGTTCAGCGCCTATAGCGGCACTCCATTCTCGGTGACGGCTTCGGGTGCATCGCTGAATGCACCTACCGAAACCCAAACCGCGGACCAGGTGCTGTCGAACGTCGCGATCCTCGGCGGCACCGGACCCGGACAGTCATACTTCAATCCCGCGGCATTTGCCCCGGTGACCAGCGTCCGCTACGGCACCAGCGGCCTCAACATCCTGCGGGGGCCCGGAGTGGTGAATATGGATATGGGCTTGTTCCGCGAGTTTTCCGTGACGGAGAAAGTGAAAGTCCAATTCCGTGCCGAAGGCTTCAACGTGGGTAATACGCCTCACTACAACAACCCGGGGACCAACGTATCCAACGCGATCCGGAACGCGGATGGCACAATCAGTAAGCTGAATGGATATACGGAAATCACGACAGCGGCCAATGACGAGCGGCAGTTCCGCTTCGGCCTCAGGATCAATTTCTAATCTTATCGGTGTTCATCCGCGTTCATCGGCGGCTAAGAGAGGGCATATTGTATAACTTATTCATCACCCTGATTGCATCCGCTGCGGTGTTGTCCGCCGCGGATGCGGACCTGATCCTGCGGAATGGAAAAATCGTTACCGTAGACCGCGCATTCACCATCCGGCAAGCGGTCGCAATCAAGGGTCACAAGATTGTAGCCGTCGGGTCGGATCCGGTCATTTTGAAAGCCGAACGCGGCCCCGCAACCAGGGTGATCGACCTCCAGGGAAAGACTGTTCTGCCCGGCCTCGTTGACGCCCATGTCCACGCCGTCGATTCCGGACTGAGCGAGTTCCGCGCTCCCCTGCCCCCTTTGAACTCCTTTGCTGCGGTCCGCGCCTATATCCTGCAGCAGGCGGCCAAGACGCCGAAGGGAGAATGGATCGTTGTACCCCGCACCTTCCCTACGCGCCTCGAGGAACTGCAGATGCCCACGCGGCAATTGCTGGACTTCGAAAAGGACCATCCCGTTCTCTTCGATGCGAGTTACGTCCTGATATTGAATTCGGCCGGCATGCGCAAGTGTGGCATCACTCGTGATACGCCCAACCCGCCGGCAGGCGAGATCGTCAAAGACGCCCAAGGCGAGCCGACGGGAGTATTAAAGAACGCGCCTTCTCTGGTCGTCGGTTTGAATCGCACGGCGCATTTCACCGAAGCCGAGAAGCTCGATGCGCTGGAGCAGCAGTTGAAACGCTATGTTGCCGCCGGCCTGACCACGGTGGGGGATCGCGCCGTCAATCCGGAGCAGATCGATCTATACCAGAAACTGAAAGCCACGGGAAGACTTCCGCTTCGCGTCGTAATGACATGGCGCCCTGATGCGTCCCAGCCCACCGCTACTTTGCAGCAGCAAATTCAGTCTGCGCCGTACAAGACAAACGTCGGTGACTCCTGGCTGAAATTTGGAACCTTCAAGCTGACTCTCGACGGAGGAATGACCATTGGCACTGCCTACCAGCGCTATCCATATGGAGCCTTCGGCAAGCAGCTCTACGGGAAGACCAACCCGGACGATCGCGGCCAGCTTTTCATACCGCCGGCCAAATTGCTGGCCGTAATGCGTACCGCGCGTGACGTAGGCTGGCAGTTGACGACTCACGATCAGGGCGGAGGCGCCGTCGATAACTTCCTTGACACGCTGGAGCAATTGGATCGTGAGAAGCCGATCGCGCCCTCGCGGTCGCACGTCATGCACGCCAGCTTTCAGAGTCCCGAAGCGATCGCACGCATGAAGAAATTAGGGATCCTTGCTGACGTGCAGGCGCCTTGGCTATACCTCGACGGTCCCGCGCTGGAGCAGGTATTCGGTTACGACGGAATGCGCTACTTCTATCCGCTCAGATCTTACATTGATGCCGGGATCGTCATAGCCGCCGGTAGTGATCATATGATCGGCCATGACAAGAACAATGCGGTCAATCCTTACAATCCCTTTCTCAGTATGTGGACCGAGATCACCAGGCTGACCATCAAAGGCAAAGTAATTCATCCTGAGCAGAAAATCTCCCGCGCCGAAGCGCTGAAAACCCACACCATCTGGCCTGCCTACCTGCAGTTCGCGGAAACGGAGCGCGGCTCCATCGAACCCGGAAAATTGGCGGACCTTGTCGTCATCGACCGCGACTACCTCACGTGCCACGAAGCGGAAATCAAAGAAATTCATCCGGTGACGGTCATGATCGACGGCAAGATTATCGGCGTTAATCAGCGTTCATCGGCGGCTGGCATATGATTCGATCGACGATCCTCATCCTGCTCATAGTAAGTTCGGCTTTCTCCCAGAACTCGACCCAGTGGGACTTCCTCACCACGGCATCCATCTATCCCGACGTTCATGGTATGCTCGCGGCCTACCTTAACGCACGTGCCGATCAGCTTCTCACTCAGCGCCGGCAGGCCGTGAATAACATTGCTTCTCTCGACGATTTGAAAAAGCGCCAGCAGAATTGGCGCGACCAAATGTGGAGCGATCTGGGTGGGCAGCCTGACCGGACACCTCTCAATGCGAAGACCGTCGGAGTCTTGGATCGGGGTGATTACCGCATAGAGAAAATAATTTTCGAGAGCCGTCCCCGTTTCTATGTCACAGCCAATCTGTATCTGCCGAAACAAGGAAAAGCTCCCTATCCGGCGATTCTGTATCCTCTGGGCCACGAAGAAGGTGCCAAGGCACATTCGGCATGGCAGCAGACTCTGGTCAGCCTGACCCGCCGCGGCTTTGTCTGCCTCACCTGGGACCCGATTGGACAAGGTGAACGCATCCAGTTTTACGACGAAGACTGGCACGATTCAAAGCTACAGGCCTCCACCACGGAGCACACTACCCTCGGTCTGCAATCGCTGCTGGTCGGAACTCACATCGCTCAGTACACCATCTGGGATGGCATTCGCGCGCTGGACTATTTGCTGTCGCGCCCCGAAGTGGATTCCAAGCGGGTCGGTTGTACCGGTAACTCCGGTGGCGGTACTCATACCGCTTACCTTTCGGGTCTCGATGACCGGATTCAGGTCGCCGCGGCTTCCTGCTACATCACGTCGTGGCGGAGGCTGCTCGATAGTATCGGCCCGCAAGATGCCGAACAGGTGTTCCCATACTGGCTGAAGGACGGATTTGATTTCCCGGACTTTATCTACGCGACCGCGGGTAAACCCTTTCTGGTCCTCTCTGCGATTCGTGATTTCTTCCCGATCGGCGGAGCGCGCGCCAGCTTCGAAGAGGTCCACCAGGTCTACGGCAGATTAGGCCTCTCCGAACAGGTCGCCATGTTCGAAGCCGACGACGGTCACGGTTATACGCTGCCTCGTCGGCAGATGGCCTATCGCTGGTTCACCCGCTGGCTCCAGGGCGCCGAAGATCGGCAGCCCGAATCGCCGGTTCGTCTGGCCTCAGAGGAGGAACTGCAGTGCACGACAACTGGTCAGGTGAAAACGGCGTTCCCTGGCTCGGCGGACGTACATTCCCTGAACCGCGAGCGCGCGGTGCGGTTGGCGAGCGGCCGCAGCCTCTCGAGCGCGCAAGTACGCGCGAGGGCCTTGGAACTCACGCATTATGAACCCCGGCAGGCACCCCTGCGTGTTACTTCCTACGGCCGGTTCGACCGGCCGGGCATGAGGGTCGAGAAGTTGACTTACGAAAGCGAGCCGGGCATCGCGATCCCGTCGCTGCTTTTCCTCCCTGCTAATGGCGCCACGAGACACCCAGCCGTTGTCCTTTTGGACGCCCGCGGAAAATCGGG
>JAOAPQ010000517.1 GCA_025462965.1 Bryobacterales bacterium | reverse complement strand
ACGAACGAAAACGCGGCAAAGACGGAAAGAAGCGGCACCAGTTCTGTGCTGACGGCTTTTTTCACTCTCGCGAGCGCGACATACCAGAACGGCGTGGACGCGGCATAGAGAACCGCGCAGGTTGAGGGGCTGAGATAACCGTCTGGGATGTGCATCGACCGCGGATTTTCAGTGTGGTCATCGTAGCACGATCACACAAATGGTATACGTCAGGGCTGCGGCGGCGGATTTTCTTTTCTCCAGCGCATGGCGGAATAGATCCGGGTGCGGCCGCTCGGATGGTCGAAGAACAGAGCTTCCTCGATCGGGCCAGGCTCCAGCTTGCGGTATTCAGCGAGCATCAGCGCCGCCTCTGCGAATCCATCCGGCTGGCGGGAAGCATTCAAACCAAACATATCCGCTTCCTGTTCCTGGGTCCGGATGAACGAGTTTTGGATGGGCGTGAAAACGAAGCCGAATATGGAAAGGATCAAAACCACCAGGGGCAGCACCGCCGGATCGGTCAGGTCGCGAATGCCCCAACGGGCGCCCCACCGGCCGAGGGCCCAGCTCAGCGACCACCGGAGCAGCAGAAATGCGACGACATAGACCACACCGAAAAAGAACACGAGCTTGTACACATGGTTCAAGACGTAGTGGCCCATCTCATGTCCCATGACGGCGAGAACCGCTTGCGGCGAACTACGATTGAGAAGATTGTCGTTCAGCGTGATCCGCTCGGTTCCGAGGAATCCACTGACGTTGGCGCTCACCCGCTTGCTCTGTTTCGAGGCGTCGACTTCGTACACGTTCGTGGCCGGAATTCCGTTGGCGCGGGCAAGGCGCAGAACGGGGTCGGTAATACGGACATCGTTGAGCACCGTGTATTTGTTGAAGAGCGGAGCGATGAACACCGGCCCGATGACAGCACCGAACGCCAGGAAGACGACGGCCACTACGCCGCCCCAAACGGGCCACGTGCGCGGCAGACGGCGCACCACGGCAAAGAGGACGACTACAGCCACGCCGCCGAGAATGAGAGACACGAGAAAAGCCTTCGCCTGATCCCCCATCCAGCCGCCGAAAGTCTGGTTCATCAGCCCGTATTTCTTCTCTCGCGCGAACGCTTCGTATACGGTGAGCGGGAAGCCAAGGACGTAGGTGATGAACGAGTACTCAATCCAGTAAATAAAGATCTGAAGCGCGCGAACGCGGGTGAGCCGTTCCGCAAAATCACGCATGCGGGCGGACCAACGAGTCTCCAACAACAGAATGCAGATCGCGGCAGTAACAAGAAAATCCCACAGAATCAGCCAGTAGCCGCCTTCAAAGTAGGCATCGGATTTGGCGTGAGCGGCCGCGGGTACGGTCGCGAGATACGCCTTGGTGGCCGCGTCCGCGTCGAAATTGGGAGACCACTGCGCGCCCGGCGGGACGTTCAGCGTGTGCTGGGCGAAAAGGCACGCCGGAATCGTGAGGAGACAAAGGACGAGCAGCGCCCTGGTCACCTCAGGTTCCTTTCGGTCAGCAGGTAGACAGCGAAGCTGCCCAGCCAGTGTCCGCCTTGATAGTGCTCGCCAGTGACGGCGCGAAGGCCGTCGCGCGAGTGCTCGTCGGCCGTGGATTTTAGGGATTTGAGACGTACATCCGTCGGCGGCAGGGCAGCTGCGATCCCGCGCAACATCCAGGCGCGGCTCAGATTCAGGCCGTCGAGGTGGGCGAGTTTCCCATCGGTGGGGTCGGTGACGACCCCGGGCAGCAACCAGGAGGTCGAGCCATCGCGGGGAACGGACGGAAGAAATTGTGCAAGCCATGTGGCGAACTCCTGCCGCGGGAGCACGCGCCGCATGACGTCGGCTTCGGCAAGGCACGGCGACAGGAAATCCTCACCCGAGGGTTCGTAGGAGAGTGGACACCCGCTATCGTTCAGGTAGAACTCTCGCACCCGGGAGCGCAACAGCTCTTCGAATTGGGTTCGTTTTGTCGCACGGGCATAATCGAGCATCAGCCCCATGCCGAAAGCCGTATTGCTGTGCTCGCCGGATCGCACGGGCCGCGACAGCTTCGGCAGCCAGGTCTGCAGACGCTGAACAGACGCGTCTTCGAGCGGCCCGAGCCCTTCCGCCCATCTCCGCGCTTCGGGGTCGTCCCACTGACGCAGTTCCGAGGCTAGCTGGAGAAGCCACGCGAGTCCATACGGCCGCTCGAACGACTCGCGTCCTTCGCCCCGAATGTACTCCGCTTCCCGTTTCAGGTTCTCCGGTGTCAGGCTTTCGGCGAGAGATTGTTTCGCCGGTCCCGCGAAAGCCGCATCGGGAAACGTGCGCGCCAGGCGGGCGAGCATCCAGTGGCCGTGAACGGAGGAATGCCAGTCATAGCAGCCGTAAAAGGCAGGCGTGAGCTCGCGCGGCGCCTGAACGTCCTTCGCCGAATTCAAGCTGTGCGCGATCTTGGTGGGGTATTCACGGTGAACGCAGGCCAGCGCCAGCTTCGCGAACCTCTCGGCGGTGCCGCTGTCGAGTTCACCTGCGTGCGTGGTCATGGCTGCCGTGAGCAAGACGAAAAGGATCCGCAAGTTAAGATCTTACGCCACGCTACAATCGGCCCATGCCCCACCGGAACCCGTGGAAGACGATGCAATCCCGCACCGCCTATGAGAATGCGTGGTTACGCGTTCGCGAAGACCAGGTTCTGCGGCCGGATGGGGAACCGGGAATTTACGGCGTGGTGGAGATCCGGCCCTCGGTCGGCGTGCTAGCGTTCAATGACGAGAACCAGATGGCGCTCGTCGGGCAGT
>JAOAPQ010000483.1 GCA_025462965.1 Bryobacterales bacterium | reverse complement strand
GCCGCGTCCAGCCCCGCCTTAATGTCCTTCATGTCGTCCATCTCTTCAACAGTGCCCTTTTCACAGGTGGCTATGATCAGGCGCTGCTCGCCGGCCGGAAGCGCTACCTTTGACTTAGTAACTTTGGTGATCGATATCAAGTCGCCCTTGGGGGCATCGCCTGTATTAACGTCGATAAAGGTGCGCAGGCAGTTGTTCTTGCAAAAATAACAGCGCGTGTTTTCGTTGCGGGTGGTGCGATAGGTGATGTTGCGAACCGCGTCCAGGCCGATGAAGCTGGTGCGTCGGCCGTTCCGGTAGATGCGCCCCGCCTCGACGGCCGCGCCAATGGCGCCGGATTCGCCACAATGCTCGTGCACAATAATCTCAGGCTTCCGGCCGCCGGAGCGGAAGCTGGAGCGAATGAAATCCACCTCCGCTTTCACGACGGCCATGTTGTTCTGCGTGCCGCCTTGCAGCACGAAGCGCGATCCAAGCGCAGCCAGATTCGGAATACTGGCCACGTACAGAAACACGTTTTTCGGCAGTACGGCCGCCAAGCCCGCCAGGATCTCTTCCGCCCTCCAGCCCTGGCGCTGGAAGTTCACAATGTCCGACTGCATGAAAACCGCGCAGCCGTAACCGAACACCGGCATCGAAGTAGCAGAGAAGGCCAGGTCGGCATACTCTTCCACTTTGAGACCGAAGCCCTCGGCGGTGGATTGCAGGAAATACCCGTTGCCGGCCGAACACTGCGTGTTCAGCTTGAAATCTTTCACGCGGCCGTTCTTCAGCACGATGAGCTTAATGTCCTGGCCGCCCACGTCCACGATGACGTGCGGGTCATCGTAGAACTTCATCGCGGATTCCGTGTGCGCCACGGTCTCGACCAACGCTACATCGGCGTGCAGGACGTCTTTGAGAATATCCTTGGCATAGCCGGTGGTGGCGACCCCTAGCACCTCCATTTTCGCGCCCTGAGACTCCACTTGAGCGCGCAGCTTCTCGAACATGTCGATGGTGTCCTGGATGGGATTGCCATTCGAAAGCTGGTAGGCCTTGCACAGGATGTCGCCATCTTCAGAGAGGAGGACAGCCTTCGTGGAAGTGGAGCCGCCATCCACGCCCACAAAGCCGCCCACCGTGGTTCCGGATTGGAAAGTGGCGGGAATAAATTTCGTGCGGCGGTAAGCCGCCTTGAAAACCTGCAGATCGTCTTCCGACTCGATGAGCCCGCCGCTTCCGGCCGCGGCCTTCTCTTCGGTACGCCCGAAATCGATATAGTGAACCAGCTTGGCTACGCCGCGGTACCGGCCAACATCGTCGTCCTCGGTCTTCCCGAATTCCACCGCTCCCAGGGCGGCGAAGTATTGCGCGTTCTGCGGGACTTTGATGAGTTCCTGCGGCGTCGAGCCCTCGGGCACCTCAACCTTGCGGTCTTTCCACATACGTGGGATGTTGGTCTGCCACGCTTCCCGCATGCCGCGAATGAAAGTGTTCGGCCCTCCCAGCAGCAACACGTGAGGCCGCAGCGTATGGCCGCGCGTGAGCACGCTGAGGTTTTGCAGCACGATCGCTTCAAACAGCGAAGCCATCAACTCGTCGGGCGGGGTTCCTTCCTTCTGCAAGCTGTTGACGTCGGTCTCGGCAAAGACCCCGCATTTCCCCGCCACTTTATGCAGCTTCACGCCGTCGTAGGCTTGAAGGCTGAGCTGTTCGGCAGGGATTTTGAGCTTGGCGTTGATCTTATCGATGACCGCGCCGGTGCCGCCCGCGCACTTGTCGTTCATCGATGGGATCTTCTTCTTGCGCCCACTCTCGGGGTCATCTTTGAAGACGATGATTTTGGCGTCCTGGCCGCCAAGCTCGATGACGGAGTAAACCTCCGGATGCATCTTCTCCACTGCCAGCGAGACAGCGGTAACTTCCTGGACGAACTTCGCACCAACCAGTTCGGCGAGCGTGCCTCCGCCCGAGCCGGTGATGAAAGCACGCGCGTTCTCCGGAGTAACACCGGCTTCTGCTTCGATGCGCTGTAGAAACTCCAGCACTTTTTCGGGTTGTTTGGTTTCGTGCCGCTGGTAGTCCTGCCAGACGATTTTGTCCGACTTGCTCTCAGAGACAATTGCCTTCACTGTGGTCGAACCCACATCGAGTCCGACCATGTAAGAAGCTCCCATGTCAGGCCACCTTAGTAGGGGTGGCCAGCCGCGCTTGGGAGCGCTTCCAAGTGCCCGCCCGCGAATTCATCATGTCGTTGACGTGCAGGACGAACTGCGCCGCCGTGCCGGCGATTCCCTGACGGTGAGGAACGTGGTAGAACGGCCGCTTAAGTTCGGGGTGATCGGCCGCGTATTCACGGATGTCGTCCAAGCTCTTGCCTGTGGATACGAGCACGGTTTCGAACTCTGACTTCGCCTTGGCTTTGGCTTCGCCGAGTGCCATCTGCACGCGACTGTGCGCGTTGACCTCGCCTTCACCCGACGTCTCGATCGGGAGGAAGATCATGTCCTTGAATTTGTTGATCACGGCCGATTGAACGCCGTCCGATTGCGATGACGGCATGCAGCCGAACGGCTTCAGCGCCAGCACCATATGGCACTTATGATGTACGGTGTAGTACACGTTCTTGCCGACTTCCAGATGTCCCTCACCGCCGCGTGCAAAGCGGTGATAGAAGGGCTCGGCCATCCGCGCCAGTTCTCTCTGATCCACCAGCCTGTGAGCCAACCCGCCCAGCTTTTCGCCGACGCGGTGATAGAAGTGCGCCCACATGGACTCGCCAACAGTGAATCCGAGAACCTTGGCTTGATAAGCCATCTCGCGCTTGAGCCTTCCCGAAAAGTCGTACCAGGCAAGCTGCTCGCCGTACGCTTTGACTTCCTTGTTATTCAGAGCGCGCGCTTTGGCCTGGCAAAGCAGGTAGGCAACCCAGGTGGCCACGGGCTCCACGATTACTTGCGCGCCCTCGCGTTCGAGGAAACGGAACATATTGAAGTTGCCGTCGCCCTCGGTGATGGAAGCCCAGAACTCGCCGGTAATCTTCACCACCGGCTTCACCTTGGTTCGGTCGACCTCCACCTCGTTGATGCGCGCACGGCAAGCCTCCAGGGCTTCAAGATACGCCTTCCCGTACAGGTTCTCGTAGACCTTGCCCCATGAGTTCCAGAAGCGCATGAACTTGTCATGACTCTTGAGGTAACCTTTGGCCCAGGTCGGCGCCCGCTCAACGATCTCAAACGGCGGCCGTTCGCGGAGCATGCGCGTCAGGGTTTCGCCAGCCTCCTCGAAGGCGCGGTCAGTCTCTCCGCGCTGCACTTCGAACGGACGGATCTGGTAGATGATGTCGTTGAGTGTGTCGCCAACGTTCATCGCATTCAGCATGCCCATGCCGAAGTCGACCGTGAACTTGAGCCCGGCCTCCCCGGAAGCGGCTTTGATGCCGTCGTCCTGCTGGAACAAAAGCACGCGGAATCCGCCGAAGCCTGCGTTCTCCAGCGCGAAGCGATATTCAGCTTCATACATTCCGAAGCGGCACGGGCCGCACGATCCGGCCGTAAAAAAGACATAGCTATCCACAATGTCCTGGCGGGACAGGCCCTGTTTTTCGAGTCCTTGCAGGTACTGCACCAGGCAGCCGACCGTAAAATACGTGGGATTGCATTGGCCGTTATTACCAAACTCTTTGCCGATCTGGAACGCCGGCACATCCGGTACTGGCAACGCCTCGCATTTGTAGCCGCAGCCTTCAAACACCGCGCGGAACATGTTGTCGTGCTTCCAGGTCATGCCACCGATAAGCATGGTTACTTTGCCGCGTTCCGCCCCGGTGAATGGTCGTTCCACCGGACGCTTGAATTGCTGCTGCACCTGCACCAGGCCGGCAGCGGCGCGCAAACGGGCGCGCTCCTCATCCACTCGTCGTGCGATTTCGTCCGCCGCAGCTTCCGAATGCGTATGGACCACTTCCTGATCGATTGCTTGTGACATCGCTTCTTCCTTTCCGATTAGTCGAAGTTGGTGGTTCCCTGGAACCGGTTGAGCGCCTGCCGGAACATCCACTTGATAACGCGGGCATCGTTATAGCAGTGCGCCAGGATATGGTTGAGAGTAGAGAAGCAATGCGGCTGGCAGGACTTCTTCATCTCCGTGAGCTGCTTTGTTTCAAACTTATGGTTTTCGATGGTCCCCCAATCGTAACTGGCGTTGTACATAGGGAAACACGGGGCGAGCGTGCCGTCCGTTCGCACGATTAGGGAATTGAATCCCGCGCGGCAATTCCATTCCTGCACCTTGCCGCGCATGAAGAGGCGCATTTCATCCAGGCGGCTGGCCGAGTTCAGCATCTTGTATCCGGCCCTTCTCTTTTCAATCAACCAATCCACCAGTTCATCCACCTTGCCCCAATCGTCAGACGTGATGAACGTCTCGTTGTTCTCCATGTGCTTGAAGTCGGGCTGGTCCATCATGGGTGATTCGTTGATGTGATAGTCGGTAGCGATGCCGTGATCGTGTGCGATCTCTGTAAGTTGCCGTACGTCCTCCATGTTATTGCGGCAGATGTTGATGTTGAAGAAGACGCTGTATCCGTACTGATGCTGTTTCTTCACTAGGTAGTTGAAGTAAGAACGCACGGGTTCCAGCGCCTTCGGGAGACCCGGTTTTTCGGAGACGGCATCCACCGCGAAGTTGAATGTCGCGACGCCCGCGTCCGCCAGCCAGTCGGTTACTTGCGGGCGTAGCAGGCGCGCGTTCGTGGGAATATAAATCCAAAATCCCTTCTTTGCTGCGTAATAGCAGACCTTATGAGCGAATTGGGGACGCAGCAGCGGCTCGCCGCCCATGAGGGCAAGCACTCCCGCGCCTTTCTCGCGCAGCCAGTCGATGGAGCGCTTGGCAATCTCTTCCGTCATCCCTTTGACGCGATTGTCGAAGGCCCAGCAATAGTGACAATCCAGATTGCATTTCCACTCGGTGAACAGGTAAGCGATGATGGGGTGAAAATCGCCTGGTAATACACGTGACTTGAGCCAGGGCGCGGCCCAACCCCGGAAAGCGCGCGTGATGTGTTCCGCATTGTAGTGGCGTTTCGGAGGGGGCAGCGGCGGCCCCAGCCCGTCATCCCCGAGTAACTCCGGCTGCTGCGGGAACACAGGGTCAGGCAGGCGCTCGGGATTGGTTACCGGTGGGACGGCAGTTCGTGAACCAGGTTGGGTTAGTAAGGTGTGCAACGGTACGTCTAACCGGAAGGCGGGGGAACTTTCGTTAGGTCCAGTCTCGACCATGCGTTTTCCTTGCTTTTGAGTAGAACCGATTTGCGTTTCTTGCGAGCACGCTGCATTCCAACGGGCCGAATCAATGAACTCTAGTAAATGCGGAGCTCTTATTCAAAACTGCTGCCGAAAGTTCGTGTAATTCTTCCGGCACCTGCCGAAATGTCGACAGATCTGGAACTGTGGCAATGTTACCGTGCACCGCTTCCAGTCTCAGTTGGAACAAGGTGGGAAGGAGGTGCTGGGGAACTTAGTCGTGCAACGATTCTCCATTCGACGGCATGATGCTCGGCTATGTGATGGGCCAAATCTTCCTTTGATCGCCCGAGCGGCTCGAGCGTCTGAAATATAACAAAGCACAGTGCACCGCTGGGTTTGCCCAGGCCAATACGCTAGATCGCAAGGTCGCAGGAACCCCTTGGTGAGCGCGGCTGAAGTCATGTAAGAAGATCAGGATTCAGGTAAACTGACAGGAACCCAGTCGGGACCAGCGCATATGCTTACCTACCTTGCAGCCACTGTAAGATTTTCCCTCGCGGCATCTCTCGCGATCGCCTGCTTCGGCGCCGATTCCGTTTCCTGGAACCGGACATCAGCCGCGGCCTACCTGGACGGACGCGCGGACTGGTGGATGACCTGGCCGAATGCGGCACGCGATCACGGCACGTTTTGTATCTCCTGCCACACAGCAGCGCCTTACGCGCTTTCCCGCCTATCACTGCGCGCGGCACTCCAGGAAAATGGCCCTTCCGCACCAGAACGTAAACTGCTGGACAATGTCACGAAGCGCGTCCGGATGTGGGCGGACGTGGAGCCGTTCTATAAGGACGGCAAGTCTGGCCCGACTAAAAGCGCGGAATCGCGCGGCACGGAATCGGTCTTGAACGCCCTGATTCTGGCGACATATGACGCTCGCGAGGGGAAGCTCAGCGACGACGCAAAGACCGCCTTCCAAAACATGTGGGCGTTGCAGGAGAAGACGGGCGCATGGACTTGGCTGGATTTCCATAACAAGCCGTGGGAAGCCGGCGACTCGCAATATTACGGCGCTGCGCTTGCTGCGCTCGCCGTCGGGAAAGCTCCGGAGAGCTATCGATCCGGCGAGAACGTCGAGTTGTTGAAAGGCTATCTCCAGCGCGGGTTTGGCTCTCAATCGCCCGTTAATCGCATGGTAGTGGTGTGGGCTTCGGCGATGGTGCCCGGGCTTTTGACGCCCGAGCAGCAGCGATCCACCATCGAGGAAGTCCTGGGCTTGCAGCAGGCCGATGGCGGCTGGAGCCTGACCTCGCTCGCCGGCACATGGAAACGCCGCGATGAAACGCCGCTCGAGACAAAGAGCGATGGGTACGCGACCGGACTGGTTGCACTGGTGCTGCAGCAACCGGGCATCTCCTCCGGCCGCAAACAATTGAAGCCGGCGCTCGCCTGGCTGATTGAGAACCAGAGCAAAACCGAGGGGCGCTGGCTGGCGTACTCGATGAACAAGAATCGCGATTTGTCATCCGACGTCGGGCGCTTCATGAGCGACGCGGCAACCGCATACGCCGTCCTGGCCCTAACCCAAGGAAAATGAAGAAACCGATCCCCGTTCGATTGCTGGTCCTGTGTTTGATTCCTTTTCGAATTGCTTTCGCGCAAACTGCATCCTCTGGCGCGCCGCTCGCCCACGGGCGCGCGAATTTCGAGGCGCGCTGCTCCGGTTGCCACGGTGCCGATGGGAACGGAGGCGAGCTGGGGCCCTCCATCATCCGGCGGATCGCGAATCGTGACGACGCTCAACTCGCGGCGGTGATACGCGACGGCTTACCCACGCGCGGCATGCCTCCGAATAAAGTGGCTGAGCCCGAGATGAAGGAACTGGTCTCGTTCCTGCGCACGCTCAGACGGAACATCGGGCTGAAACCCGTGCGTGGGACGTTCGAGACGGTCGATGCGAAGACGCTCGAAGGTCTGGTTCTCAACCGGACTTCCGACGATGTGCAACTGCGAACGGACGACAACGCCATTCACTTACTGCGCAAATCCGGCGAACTTTATCGGGAAGTGACCTCCGACAAGGACTGGCCCACTTACAACGGCGATCCCGGTGGCAATCGGTTCACTAACCTGAGCCAGATTGATTCGGCGAATGTGGCGAGGCTCGCGCCCAAGTGGATTTTTTCGCTTCCGAACGCCGCCAATCTGGAAGTGACTCCGGTGGTGGTGGCTGGCGTTATGTACGTGACCAGCGCCAATGAATGCTATGCGCTCGATGCTGGCAATGGCCGGCAGATCTGGCATTTCCAACGGCCCCGTACGCAGGGGCTCATCGGCAACGCGGCGAGCGGAATCAATCGCGGGGTGGCGATAGCGGGCGAGCGCGTTTTCATGGTCACGGACAACGCGCATCTTCTCGCGCTCAACCGGTCGACAGGCGATATCGTGTGGGAAACCGAAATGGCGGACTGGCG
>JAOAPQ010000478.1 GCA_025462965.1 Bryobacterales bacterium | reverse complement strand
GGAACCTGCTCCGCATCGATCATTCCTTCAACGATAAAAACAACATCTTCTTCCGCGCCATGTGGGCACTCGAGCAGCAGACCAGCGATCTTCTCAACAGCCGCCCCTCCATCTTCCCCGGCTTCCCTCCGCGCGGCGCCGTCTACCGCCCCGCCAAAAACTACGCCTTCTCCTGGCGCTACATGGTCAGCCCCTCGGTCGTGAATGAGCTCACCCTTGGCTACGCGCGCTTTACCTTTCTCTTCACGTACGGAGACTCGAATCCGAATTTTCCCGGCCTTCCCGCCTACACGTTCAACAACGTCGATGTCGATTTCATCAACGCCCCCCACACCCAGCGCACCCTGAACACTCCGCAGTTCATCGACAATCTGTCGTGGACCCGCGGCTCGCACCAGATCAAATTCGGCACCAATATGCGCTTCTACCAGCAGAACGATCAGCTCGGTACTGTCGCCGGCCAGACCGTCACGCCATCCATCTCGCTCAGCGCCTCCCTCAATCCGCCCGGCTCAGCCTTCAATCTACCCTCAATCGCGAACGGCTCCGCCGCCGGCATCAGCAGCACGGACAGCACGCGTCTACAGTCCACCGTCAACGATCTGCTCGGCATCCCGGCCACCCTCAAGCAGGCGTTTCTCGGCAACCTGAACACTAACAGCTTTCTTCCCCTGAACTCCGGCAAATACTTCTCGCTCTACGATGTCGGCGAGCGCCTCAAGCAATACAATTTCTTCGCGCAGGACGAATGGCACATCCGTCAGAACATGACAATGACTTACGGCGTCCGCTGGGAGATCAACCGCCCGCCCACCGAAACCAGCAACAGTCCCTACGTTCCGAACAATCCCATCAACGGTTCCGCCGGTCCGGTCACCTTCGTCAAGGCAAACAGCTACTACACGCGCCAGAATCTCGACGCTTTCGCGCCCCGCATCGGCATCACCTGGAGCCCCGGTAAGAGCGGTAAGACCGTCATCCGCACCGGTTGGGGCATGGCCTTCGATCCCATGGCCACCTACGAAGCCGCCGCCGTGGCCAACAGCGTTCCCGGCCTCGCGTATACCTGCGCGTCCACTGCGTACGGGAGCGCGACCGCCACGCCCGGTTGTGCCTCGGTTTCCACCTCCGCGCGCCTCTCCACCGGCTTTCCGCAGTCGCTTCCCACCCCTTCGCTGCAGCCCTCCGCCGGCCTCACGCCTCCGCCCGCGTTGTCGGGTGTTGCGCCCAACGCGGTGGTCATCGATCCCAATTTCAAAATGGCGACTGTTCACCAGTGGAACGTCACCATCCAGCGCGAACTCCCCGGCCAGTTTGTCCTCCAGGCCGCCTATGTCGCGAATCGCGGCGAGCGTCTCTATAGCCAGCTCGATGTCAATCAGATCAGTTCGGCCCCCGCACTTCCTTCGTTCAACGCCATGGAGACCAATCTCCACAACGGCTGCAAACCGGATGGCTCGGGCTGCCCCACGGGCGTTGCGGGTATGCCGGTGCCTTACGTGACCAGCGGCATCCTGAGCAGCGCCTTCGTCAATTCATCGTCCTCCATCACGGACCTGCAGCAGAATGCCGCGGGCAACTTCGCCGGCCGCATCGAGCAGACCACGCTCGCCGCCCACCTCCGCCCCAATCAACAGTTCAGCAGCATCATGTTCCTCTCGAACTCGGCGGATTCGGTCTATCACAGCTTGCAAACCACCCTGCGCAAACGCTTCGGCAACGGGTTCCTCATGAACATGGCCTATACCTATGGCAAAGTCATCGACAATCAGTCGGGCGACCCCGTCGGCACGTCCTACACTCCAACCACGAGCACCGCGATCGACAATACCAACCTCCGGCTCGATCGCGGCCGCGCCGATTTCGACCAGAAGCACGTGTTCAGCACCACCTGGATCTACGAGCTGCCGTTCCACCCCAGCAACGGCTGGATGAAAACACTGCTCGGCGGCTGGAGCGTGCAAGGCTTCAACAGCCTCATGTCCGGCGAACCGTTCTCAGTCACGAGCGGCGCGAAGACCGCGAACTTCTCGTCGATCTCCCGCGCAGCGCTTACCGGAACCACCGCGCCGAACGACACACTGCACTCCGCGCCCGGAGTCACTGGACCCGTCTTCTTCACTAATGCGAGCGGCTTCATGCAACCCGCCGCCGGCGCAACCGGCATCGGACGCAACACGTTCCAGGGACCCATTTTCTGGGATACGGACGGAGCTTTCTCAAAGAGCTTCCAGCCGCGCGAAAGGCTGAAGATCACATTCCGCATGGAAGCGTTCAACGCGCTCAATCATGCCAATTTCCGTAAGCTGGGCTCGACCAGCACCGGCTCAACGAGTATCCTGTCGCCCAACTTCGGCACCGCCTGCTGCCAGACTCAAAGCACGTCCACCTCGACCGCTATCGTTTCCAACGGCGAGGCATACCGCGTGGTTCAGTTCGTTTTGAAAGCGAGTTTCTGACTGCGAGATGTGCTTGTTCTCTGCGTCGCCTTCGGCCGCACAGTTGCAAGGAACCGTGGTCTGCGGTCCCGGGATGTCGGGGTCCGGCGGGATTCCCTCGGGTAATGGCGGGATTGAACGGGTTTCAACCCGGTTTCGACGGGTTTCCTTTTTTGGGTAGATTTTGTTTGCTATCAATCAGTTGCCCGGGTTCGCTCCGGTGAGTCGCGTGTATCGGCAGCGACAGGGTCGAAAAACCCCTCACGCTGATGCTGGGGTGCCCGCTGGTTCTACGCGGTAGCCGAGCTTTTTAAGTTCCTTGATCATGCGGGCGGTGCGCGTGCGGTTGGACTTGGCACTCACCGCGGGACCCCGTTCCTCGTAGCGGACCCGCTCATGCAGAATCTTCCAAAGCAATCGGCAAAGTCGATGGGCGATGGCCCAGATGGCCTGTTTGTACCCCAGCCGCGGCAGCAACCGGCGAAACGTCACGTCAAATATGCTTCCTTTGACCTTTACCGCCGACTGAGCAGCCTGATTCAGAAGCCGCCGCATGGTGCGGTTGCCCTTCGGCGAACGCGTGCTTTGCGACTTCCCGGCGCTCTCTTCGCTTCCCGGACACACCCCCACCCACGAAGACAGCGCCTTCTCCGATCCGAAAGCCGCTGCCTCCGGTCCCACTTCGGCGATCATCTGGAGCGCTGAATCCGTCCCGAAACCGGGCACTTCCGCCACTCGTTGCACTGCATCCTGATGCTGCCGCAGCAGGCCCGACGCCTCTCGATCCAATTTCCCGATCCGCTCTTCCATCCACTCCAACTCCTCCAGCTCCATCTTCAGCAGCCGACGGTAAACCCCAGGCAGTTCCACGCACGCCCCCAACGCGTCGCGCAATTCTTCCGGCGTCGCGCGCAGCCGGTGATCGGCCAGAGCCGCCAGCGCTGCCGGGTCGGTTTCCCCCTCCGCCAGGGCCTTCAACATGCGCCGCGCACTCACCCCCAGCAGATCCGATACCCAACCCGACAGCTTAATGTGCGCTTGTTCCAACAGACTCTCCAGTTGGTTCTGAAACCGCACCTTGTCACGCGTCAACTGGTACTTGCGCCGCGTCACTGTTCGCCAAAGCTGCTGGTCCGCATCCGGCACGAAGCTCAAAACCAGTTCCTGCGCCACCAGCCGTTTGATCAGCCGTTCGGCATCCGCGAAATCGTTCTTTCGCCCACGCCGCCCCCGGTTGGATTTGGCCTGGCACAGGTGCAGCGTCCCCGACATCCCGGTGACCCCTTCCCGCTTCCGGCGCGCTGGCCTCCAGTACCGCTCCAGCGATCCCCACACCGGCCTCCAGTACTGCGCCGTCGATTCCATCACTACTTCCTCGACCTCTTCCTGCACCAGCCATTGCGCCAGCAGGTGCAGTTGATCGCGCGTCGTGCCGAACTTCCGCCGCTCAAACTGATACTCGCCCTCCCTTCCTACGTCAGCTACTACTACCGCCACCATCTTCTTGTGAACGTCGATTCCCGCGACTTGATATTTCATCACTATGCTTCTCCTGGGGGCGCAGAGAGCACGCAAAAGATAGTTAACCTCAGGCAGGGTCACGTGGCTATCGCCCCTCCCACCGGGAGTCGACGACGCCCATTTATTCGCTCAAACGCGCATGCTCCGGATCAAACAGGCCAACGGCTTTAATTTCTCCACTGTCGTGTCGACCTCGCCGCTCCCACCTCGGCCATTGTGCCACTCTACCCGTTTTTCATGAAATTTCGCGGGCCGAAAGGCCCTAGAAAACAGGCCACGAAAAACGATGGCCTGTCCCACGCTATTATGCGCAGAGCCACGGGGGAGTTTTGGGCGGCGGCGCGGTAAGCGGTTTGTTTTCACTGGAAATTTGCGGGAAATCGTTGTTACCATGGGGGAGTTTTTGGGCGGTGGTGCGGTAAGCGGTTTGTTTTCACCGGAAGTTTGCGTCAACGATGGCGCTATAATGCTCGCCAGTGAGAACCCTGCTGGTCGCGCTACTGCTGGCGCTTGCGGCCCCTGCCGCGAATGACGTCCCAGTTCCCACCAGTTGCACGCCCGAGGTGAACCGCAAACTAGCCGAGCTGGTCGCTTCCGGCCAGCGCAATCCCGTGGACAACGTGATGGTGTGCGGCATTACCACCGGCTCTTCACACACGCAAAGAGGCGGCCCTCACGGTGACCACCAGATCATCCCTGTCCTGGTAACTTTCCCCGATAAAAGCACCCACCAGATCGAAATCGTCACCAACGACGCTCTCGACGGGAAAATCACCGCTCCGCCGAAAGCCCTTGTTTTCGCCTACGGCCAGGCGTTCTTCGACCAGACCGGCCAGTTTGCAGCCGGGATTCACGAGACCCACTGCGCCACCCACCGCGGCGCGGACAACGGTTGGATTATTGTGAACGGCGCAAGGCACCCGACGAGGTGTTGATGTCGGACATGCGTCCGAAATCCGAAGGAATTCTCGAATCCTCGCTGTACGTCGACGATGTGGCCGGGTCGGCGTGGTTCTACGAGAAGGTCTTTGGGTTTGCGGTCATCAGTGATTTCGGGGAGCGCGGCTGTGCCATGCAAGCCGGCAACCGCCAGGTCCTGTTGTTATTCAAGAAGGGCGGCTCGCGCGCAATCCAGTCTCCGCACGACGGCGATGGCGAGCTTCATCTCGCTTTCGCGATTCCTGCCGGGGAGCTGGGGCGTTGGGAAGCATGGCTCGCGCAGAACGGAATCGCGGTCGAAGAGAAACGCACATGGGACTCAGGCGGCCAAAGCCTCTATTTTCGCGATCCGGATCGGCATCTGATCGAAGTTGCCACGCCCGGCGTCTGGTCGATCTACTGAGGCGGTCAACGGTAGTCCGCCCGGGCTGACAAATCAGCGATATACTTGCGCTCGGAAGAGGAGGGGCTTTCCTCATGTGTTCACGTAGCAGAGTGCTGCTTGCGCTCGCGAGTGGCGGTTGGCTGGCCCTCAGTAGCTGTGGACCTTCAGCGCCGCCCGCCCCGCAAGGAACGTATTACCTGATCGCGACGAATATCAAGCTGCCTTATTGGCAGTCCGCACAATCCGGACTCACTCGCGCCGCCTCGCAGTTGAATGTGAAGGCCGAGCTGGTGGGCCCCGATACCTACAAACCGCTGGGGCAGCACGAAGAATTCCGGCGCGTCGTGGAGCAGAATCCTTCCGGGATTCTGATCTCGGTGGGAGACCGCCGCTTGATGCGGGCGGACATTGACGGTGCGATCGCGAAGGGCATTCCGGTGTTTACGATAGACTCCGATGCGGAATACAGTAAACGCCTGCTTTTCGTAGGGACCGATAGCTACAAAGCGGGAACGCTGCTTGGCACCACAGTGGTGACCACGTTAAACGGCAAGGGTAACGTGGCGGTATTCACGATGCCGGAGCAAACGAATCTGGTTCAGCGCCTGCACGGCTTGACGGATGCGTTTGCCAGCCATCCGAATTTGAAGGTGACTCGCACGATCGACATACAGGGCGATCCCCAAGTTGCGTTTGCCGCGGCCAGCCAGATTCTCGACAAAGAAGCGAATAAAGTGGATGCGTTTGTTTGTCTGGAAGCGATCGCTTGCTCGGAAGTAGCCAAGGCGCTGAGCCAACGTAAGGTTGGGGCAAAGCTGGTTGTCGCGATGGACACGGATCCAAGCACTCTGGACTGGATCAAGAAAGGTTATATCAGCGCAACAATCGCCCAAAAACCATTCACTATGGCCTACGTAGGCCTTCGGATGCTTGCCGATCTCAATCGATCGAAGCCGGCAAATCTCGACCGCCCGTGGCGGAGTATCCCCGATTCCATGATTCCTACGTTCGTCGACACGGGGGCTACGCTGGTCAACACCGACAACGTGGACGAATACGCGAAAGAGATTAACGCCTCGCCGCAAGGCAAATAATGATCGCGTAACGTCGGCGTTATTGCAGAGCGGCGCGCTTCGAGTAACGCTCATCGGCCATCAACTTCTTGAGAAGCGCGGCGGTGTGATCGGAATATCCTATTTTCTCGATGGGAACGCCCCCAATATCGACGGGCTTCGCGATACCGTCCACCACGATGTCGAGCGGTGTCATTCCGTCCGCGTTCTTGACGTCCAGTCTGGCCCCTTTGTCAGCCAGATATTGAACGACCGAATCCGCGGCCCTGCATGCAGCGCCGTGCACGGCGGTCTCGTTGCGGTCGTTCCGCGCGTTTACGTCGGCTCTCAGCTCTTCTACCAGCACTTTTACGGTTTCCAGGATATCGGGCTCCGGCTCGATCCATTGCCCTGTGACGCAACCGACGCCTGCCGCAACCATCAGGGGCGTAGTATGAGTCTCAATCGGCGTGGTGTAGTCGGCTTTTGCGGCCAGTAACAAACGGAGCATAGGAAGGTCGCCCGCCTTTGCCGCAAGAAAGAACGGGGTCGCGCCTTTGAACTCTTCGTAATTCTGATCCCCGGCCGAGCGTTTCGTGGTAAGTCCCGCAGCGCGGGCGCTCGGGTTCGCACCATGTGCGAGCAGGTGTCTGGCGAATTCCAGACTGTCCAGCTTGCCCGTTCCCTTTGGAGCGGGGAATTGGGTTTCCTCATAATTCCGAGTGCGCACGAGTGCGTGCAACGGCGACCAGTGCGTGCCTCCCGCGTTCGGGTCCGCTCCTCTATTCAGCAGCAGATCGGCCACGTCGAAATTCGCATTGAGAATCGCGACGACGAGCATGCTATCCCCCAACGGACTAAATTTGGTGCCAGGCGGGTATTGCTTGCAGATTTCGCAATTCGGAGTTTCCTCGGGCTCAATTCGCGCATTTACATCCGCTCCCGCGGCGAGCAGAGCGTTCACCGAACTCATGTCTCCCCTGCGAACGGAAAAAAATAGCGCCGTCTTCCTGTCGCGCGCCTGCGCTCCGACATTAGCGCCTCCAGCGATGAGCGCTTTGACGGCCTCGGAATGCCCCTCCGCAGCCGCCCACATCACTGCCGTCTGTCCGCTAAAACTCTCCGCGAAGTTCACCTCCGCGCCCGCAGCCAGCAGTGATTTGATGACCTCCGGGTTGCCGGTGCGCGCAGCCGTGATCAGAACGCTTCCCGTCTCCGGCACGCTCACTCGAACGTCCGCTCCGGCCTTGAGCAATGCGTCCGTGACAGAGGCATTCCCGGTGGTAGCAGCCAGCACCAGCGGAGTGGTGCCGTAGCGGTTCTTTGCATTCACATTCGCGCCGGCGGAAATCAGGGCCCTGACGATATCCAGGCGGTCCTGTTGCACAGCCCAGTGGAGGGGTGTAGTTCCGTCCGGTTCGGTTTGATTCGGTTCCTGGCGCTGCTGAAGCGAGGTCTGAACCGTCGGTAAATTCCCGGCTTTTACAGCTTCCAGGAGAGAATCCGGATCCGCCGCCACGCTCGCACGCGGAACCGACAGGACGATCACTGTCCCGATTATCGTTAGCAGTTGACGCATTTCCGGCCCAGCCCTCCCCGAAATGGATTTTACAGTTCCGCTAAGCCCGTGCTCTCGCCTAAACGGTCGGCATGCACGCCGGCCTTGTCGAGCATGCTCCGCAGCACGTTCGCCACCGGCGGCTCGTTCTTGTAGACAATGTGGCGTCCGCCCTGGAGCTGGCCCGCTCCACCGCCGCACACCAGCACCGGCAAGGGGCTGTGGTCGTGGACGTTGCCGTTGCTGATCCCGGCCCCGTACAGCAGCATGGAATTATCGAGCAGCGTCCCTTCGCCGTCCTGGGTGTCCCGAAGCTTGCCTAGGAAATAGGCGACTTGTTGGACGTGAAAAGCGTCGATTTTCGCAACCTTGGCTAATTTTTCCGGATTATTGTCGTGGTGTGAAACCGAATGATGGGCATCCGGCACGCCGGCCTGGGGATAACTGCGCCCGCTCCTCTCGCCGGCGAACATGAGCGTGGTCACGCGCGTAATGTCGGATTGAAACGCCAGCACCTGAAGATCGAACATCAGACGAATATGATCTTCGAACTTCTCGGGGGCGCCCAGCGGCCGTGACAATCCCGCGCCCAAGGTCGGCGACTCCGCGTTTTGCGCCTCCACTCTTTGCAGGCGCAGCTCCACTTGGCGAATTGCCTCGAAGTACTGGTCCATTCTCCGCCGGTCAGGCATGCCGAGCGTACCTTGCAGTTGCTTCATCTCGCCCGTAACGGAGTCCAGAATACTTCGGTTTTCGCGAAGCCGGGCGCCTCTCTGCCGGGCATCGCCGCCCTCGCCAAAGAGCCGCTCAAACACCAGCCGGGGATCGTTCTCCACCGGCAACGGCGTGTTCGCGGAACTCCAGGATAGCGTATTGCTGTAGACGCAGGTGTAACCTTCGTCGCAAAGCGGGGAGACTTTTCTATCGTCGATTCCAAGCTCCAGGGAGGGAAGCAGGTTGTCTTTGCCCAGCGACTTCGCGGCAATCTGATCGGCGGTGACTCCAAGAAACAGGTCGGCACCCTGGGTACGCTTGGCGTGACAACCGCTGAGGAATGCGCCAGTCGCGCGCGAATGATCGCCGGCGCCATCGTTCATGCGATCGGCGGAATGGAGCGCCAACCCGGAGAGCACGTTCACGCGATCGCGAAACGGCTCGAGAGATTTCAGAGTGGGGGAAAAAATAAAGTCCTTCCCCGCTCCCGCCGGCGTCCACTGGGCGAGGTTGATGCCATTCGGGATGTACATAAAGCTCATCCGGGGAATAGCCTTGCGAGGAGCCGCGAATGCCGGCGACATCGCATCAAGGAGCGGTAAAGCGAGGGTAGCCCCAACGCCACGCAGAAACGACCGTCGATCCAGCGCCATCCTGGTTATGAACATCGGTGTATTTTCCTTTCGACTGGAGAAACTTCTGACTTCTTTTCCAATAAATCCGGAACCGTCAGCGGCATTTCAGGAACTCCCTTTCGGCTTCACGGATTTCTGAGCCGAGTGCTGCGGCGCATCGTCCGCGGGCTGAGACATACGCATCTGAAACGGCCGGCTTGAGACGATATTGGTGACCAGCGTCGAGAAGCGATAGCCATCCTTTTGGGCGGCGCGCACCGCGTCGCGGATGGCCGGCGCATCGTACCAGTCCGCGCCTCTTCCCAATGCAAAGGTGAGCAGCTTCTCCGTCATGGTGTAAACAAACTGGTCCGAACGGTCCTCCAAAATACGCCGGAGACCGGCCACGCCATCGAACTTCGTTCCATCCGGGAGCTGAGCGGCTGCGTCGATTCGATGAGGCAGTAAATCCGCCGGACCGTTCGCCTCCACGGTTCTCCATCTTCCGGTGGCATCGAAGTTCTCCAGCGCGAAGCCCAGCGGATCCATGCGAACGTGACAGCTCGCGCATGCCGGATTCTTCCGATGTTCCGACAAGCGCTCGCGCACCGACAGAACTTTGCCGCCCTCGCCCGCTTCCGGCAAGGCGGGAACATTCGGCGGCGGGGGCGGCGGAGGACTGCCAAGGAACGTTTCGAGAATCCATTTTCCGCGCAATACCGGAGAGGTACGGGTAGGATACGAGGTGGCGGTGAGGATACTTCCATGACCCAGGAGCCCGCCCCGGATACCGTCGTTTACCTCCACTCGCCGGAACTGGTCTCCGTACACGTTCGGGATTCCGTAATGGCTGGCCAGACGTTCATTGACGAAAGTGTATTTCGCGTTTAGCAACTCCAGGACGCTGCGATTGCCCAGCAGGACGCTTTGGAGCAGTAACTCCGTCTCCTTAATGAATGACTGGCGGAGACTGCTGTCGAAATCGGTAAAGATCACCGGATCCGGGTGAACGCCTTCCGCCACTCGCAGTTGCAACCATTGGGACCCGAAGTTCGTGACCAGGCTGCGCGCGCGAGGATCGGCCAGCATGCGCCGCACCTGGCTCTGCAGGACCGCCGGATCTCGTAACTGCCCGGTCTCGGCGGCAGAGAGTAACGGCTCATCCGGGGCACTGCTCCAGAGGAAGAATGACAGCCGCGAAGCCAACTGAAGATCGCTGATGCGGTAGGGAGTATTCGCTGTCACTCGAGCAGGGTCGCGCTCGATGCGGAACAGAAACGCCGGATCCATCAGCATGCGCCGGATTCCGGCTGCGATTCCCGCCTCGAAGGTGTTGTCTTTCCGGCCTTGTCCGTAGGCGGTGAGCAGTTTATCCATCTCGCTACCGGTGATGGGACGTCGGTAGGCGCGATGGGCCAGGGGTTCAAGAATCTTTTTTGCGCAGGCCGTTTCCTCCCCGGGCCCGCTGGGCTTGCAGGTGAGAATGCGCCTTCGGGTTGGTGTATCGCCGACCCCCTGCCCGTTGAATGGACCGGTGACGGTAACCGAATCCACTCCCAACAGACGCGGGGGACCGCCCTGTACGGATGCTAGCGGCTGCTGGATCTGGTCCGCAAGAGGCTCGAACCGGGTGAGAAAGGCAACGCTGATCGGCCTTTCTCCGGCCTTGACGAACAGCCGTATTTCCAAGCCGGCGTCCGCCGTCGCTCTGCGCTGCTCCTGCTCTAATAGGGTTAATTTCTTCGCGGGCTCGTCGGATCGAGCCAATAACTCGTCCACTGTCTGCGAGAGCGGCCCCTTCACGGTCCTGGCGAGAGTGATAGCGAACAGGCCGGCGCGAGCGCCATCCAGGGCAATCTCCAAACGCTGTGGCCGTGAGTCGAGACCGAGGATAGCCGTGGTAACGCGCTGCAGCTTCACTTTGATGGTGTATTCGCCGTCAACCGGGAAGCGGTAGTTGAATGCCGTGCCGCCGCGGGTGCCGAAGGGCAGACCCTGGATCCACTCTCGCTGAGGCACGGTGAAATCGACACGGTGAGTGTAGACGTCCGCATCGATGCCCGACGTGGGGCCCGACGTCGGCCCCAATGCCGCTGTGGTCACCCGGTCGGCGACCGAGAGATAGCGTTCCAGCAATAGCGGAGACAACCCTAATACATCGCCGTTGTTGTCGAAACCGAAGCTCGTGTCATCCGGGGGCAGCAATGACGCGTCCCGGGGGTTCAGGTCGGCATGAAACAGGTCATGGACCGTGTTCAGGTATTCCGTTCGGTTCAGGCGATGCAGCATCATGGGACGGCCTGGGTTCGGGTGAGCCGCAGCCGCCTGGTCCAGAGAAGTTTTCAGGGAAGTTAGAAAAGCCTCAGCCGCTGCCTTACCCGGTTTGGGCGCCGGGGCCGGGGGCATGGACCCGCTGCCCAACTGGCGCACCACTTTCTCCAGAGTTTCTCCGCTTTGCGTGACATCGCTCAGATGAACGCTCTCCAGCGACAGCCCTGCGACGCGCAGCTTGTCGCTATGACAGGTGACGCAGTATTTGTTCAGAAAAGCGCGCTGCTCGACGACGGATGGGCTATCTTGCTGAGCGACCGCAACTGGGGCCAGCAAGACGCAGAGGGCGGCGCATTCAAGGAATGTTCGGGATTTGCTGGTCTGCTCTTGATTTCTCATGCTTTACCGCGAAACGGTAAGTTCTCAATCTGACTCAGATTGATTTTGGGCAGACCAAGCCCCGATTTGTCCTATTAGCATACCTTAATCGCCGGAAGACGTCATTCGGAAAACA
>JAOAPQ010000473.1 GCA_025462965.1 Bryobacterales bacterium | reverse complement strand
ATATGGTCCGGGTTTTTCGGCTTGCGGGCCACGATTGCCGCGGGCACCAGGTTGAGGGCAGAGTAGGTTCCACGCGAATTCCCGATGATTTCCGGTGTGTAGTACACCTCATTGCCGGGCGCAAAGTCCGTTACACACGGGCCAATCTTTTCGACGACTCCCTAGGCGTCGTAACCCAGCACCACCGGTGGCGTAAGTTCGCCCAAGCTCCGTTTGCCCGGAGCTTCGCCTCTACTGGATTCGTGCCCGAGGCGATAACCCGGACCAGCAACTCCCCCGGGCCGGGGTCGGGCACCTCGATCACCTCAAGCCTGAATTCGGATGGCGGGCCGAAACGGTGAATTACCATTGCTTTGCCCTTCATGACGTCACTCGCGGGTCCACAGATGCCTCTCTTCCAATTCAGGCCACGAGTTCGTGCGGTCAGCCTTGTATCCGATGCGGATCTGCGACGGTCGGCACGGAATGTGCGTCCGTTACGCATGCTGCAGTTGCGGCATCGTTGGGCCGGTGCCGGCGCCCGTGCGCTCGATGGCAGCCGCAATTTCCTCCAGGTCGGCAGTGGTCAGACTTAGCGTGGCGGCGCCGATCCAGCCATCCACCTGTTGAGGTGAGCGAGCGCCAACGATGGCCCCCGTCACGCCCGGCCACGCGATCGTCCAAGTCACGGCAACCGCGGCGACAGTGGTCGAGTACCGTTGCGCGATGGGTCGGAGCGCGTCGCGCAAGGCAATATTTCGGCTCAGGTTCGGTTCCTGGAACTGAGGAGCGCGGCGCCGCCAGTCATCCGGAGCCAGTCTGGCGACACTCTCGGCCGTGAAATTATCGGTCAAAAGTCCTGATTCCATGGGGCTATAGCAGATTACGCCGGTCTTGTGCTCGAGGCACCACGGAATTTCGCATTCAGCAGCCTGGCGACGGATCAGCGAAAAAGGCGGTTGCAACGAATCGACGTGCCGAATGGCTTCGCATCGTTGCAGTAGCGGCACGTCGAAGTTGGAGACTCCCGCCATTCGGATTTTTCCTTGTTCCAATAACCGCACCATCTCTGACCACGAGTCTTCCACCGGGGTACCGGTTTCGTCCGGCCAATGAAACTGGTAAAGGTCGATTCGCTCGACGCCCAACCGGCGCAGCGATGCGTCGCACTCCCGCCTAATCGATTCCGGCCTGAGGACGCGCCGCGGCTCTGCCATTGGATTTTGTTCATCCCAAACCAGCCCGCATTTCGTGAAAACTAACGGCCACTCGGAGGCAGGCAACTCACGCAAGAAACGGCCGACGACTTCTTCAGAATGGCCTAACCCGTAGACTGCAGCCGTATCGATCCAAGTGATCCCGAGTTCCCACGCATGCCGCATGGTCGCAATGGATGCTGCGTCATCTTGCGGTCCCCAGCTATAGGCCCAGCCACCGCCGCCGATCGCCCACGCTCCAAAGCCGACCGTGGTGATCTCGACGCCACTTGATCCGAGGGGACGTTTCGGTAAGCTCATCTCTTTTTCCTTCAGCTAGGATAGAATGCGTCGTGCATGTTTGCCGCCAGTGTTTATGGCACCGACATCTTTTCGGCGCGGGCCTGGATCTTTACCGGCGAATCCGGGGCGGCGATGATTTCCGCTCAACGTCTGAGGCTACTCGAGGTCTAACCATTGACGCTGGGCTTCCGTGGTTCGACGGAAATCCATTTGCAAGCCGCTGGATAAGGCGCGTGGAGCTGCCGTTCTGATTGGACTGTGATCTGCCAACCCCGTTCTGGGGCCCGCACTACTCGGCGTCAGAACCGCCGAGGTAGGTAGCCACCTAAGGAGATCAGATCATGACGACATCAAGCACGTCAGGTACGAGCGAAGTCGGCGACTCCGCCAGCGCAACAGGACTAAGGGCGGAAAAGAGCGCAGCGCGCGACGAGCTGCGATCGATCAATCCGTACAACGGACAGACGCTGAAGACCTGCATTGAAATGAGTGACGAAGAAGTAGACGATGCCATTGGGAAGGCGGGTGAACGGTTTCCGGCATGGCAATGCGTGCCATTCCCGGAGCGTGCTCCGCTGCTACACCGCGCGGCTGCCCTGTGTCGCGAACGTATCGAATCCCTGGCACGACTCATGGCTCTCGAGATGGGCAAACGTATCAGCGAGGGCCGCGAGGAAGTCGAGCTGTGCGCCCGAATATTTGGTTATTATGCGGATCGCGGCGAGGAGTTTCTTCGGCCCCAAGTTATTCCGTCACGCCAGGGAGACGGGACGGTCATCAACGAGCCGCTCGGCGTCCTCTTCGGCATCGAGCCATGGAACTATCCGTGCTACCAGGTCGTTCGCTTCGCGGCGCCGAATCTGATGGCGGGGAACGTTGTCCTGATGAAACACTCCACCAGTGTTCCGCAATGTGCTGAAGCGCTCGATCGGCTCTTTCACGACGCGGGCTTTCCTCCAGGGGCTTACACGAATCTCGCGATTACTGCTCGTCGCGCGAACAAGGTTATCGACGACGACCGGGTTCAAGGAGTGTCGTTTACCGGAAGCGACGCCAGCGGCGCTCGAGTCGCCGAGCGCGCCGGCCGGAATGCAAAAAAGACAATTCTCGAATTGGGCGGCAGCGATCCGTTTGTGGTTTTCGAGGATGCCGACATGGACCTGACACTCGATCGCGCCGTTTTCGGCAAAATGACCAACATGGGACAGTCGTGCGTCGCAGCGAAGCGATTCATCCTCCTCGAATCGGTGAGCGAAGAATTTGTCCATCATTTCAAGGAACGGCTCGCCGCTCTCAAAATGGGAGACCCCCTCGATGAATCTACCGGCGTCGCGCCACTGTCATCGGTTGAGGCAGCCGCAAGACTCGAAGATCAGGTCAACCGGTCGGTCGCCGGCGGGGCTCGGGTTATTCTCGGTGGAAAGCGCCCCAGCCCGGAAAGTGCCTTCTTCGAGCCGACAATCCTGACCAACGTCAAAAAGGGAACGCCTGCTTACGACGAAGAACTCTTCGGCCCGGTGGCGGCCGTGATCGTTGTTCCCGACGAGGGCACCGCGATTGCGGTCGCCAACGATACCAAATACGGCCTTGGCGGCTCAGTCTATACGTCCGACATCGAGCGTGGGAGATGCGCGGCGGAACAGATTGAGGCCGGCATGGTGTTCATTAACCACCCCGTATGGATTTACGAAGACATGCCTTTCGGCGGAATCAAGAAATCCGGATATGGTAGGGAGACTGGCCCGCTCGGCATTCACGAGTTCGTGAACAAGAAGCTTTTACGAGTGCTCTAATATTCACCGTCGCGGTCTACCCATCCGAGCCGGATCACCACGAGCGCGGTGAAGTCGATCCTCAGATGCTGACGAAAGGTGCCAACGCCTGGACAGCTCAAACGAATTCCGTCTATCTTTCCCGTTGTTTCTTTACACGCTTCGTTCGAATAAAATTCTCGCGCTCCTGTTCATCCAAAATAGCCTGAATACGTCGGATGCCCGCTTCATATTTTGGAATCAACAAATTCTCAAGCGCTTTGACGCGGCGCTGAGTTCGCCCGAGTTCCGCCGCGACACTCCACACGGAAACGCTGCTCTCGATCCACGAGGGTAGTATCTTGCCCACTTCGATCCATTTCATCCGAAGCTCGTCGAAAACCGCGCTGATGCCCGCGGGACTGTAAGGAAACGGGAGCGGGTTGACTTGCATCGTAACCAGGGCCAAAGGGACGCCCATCATGCTGCGGACCTCGATCGAATACTCCGTTGCCGCTGCCGGTGCGAGCCCCGCAAACCGCATGGCGTCCATTCCCATCACCAGGCGCGCTTCTCGCTGCACCTTGTAAGCGGCCGCGAAACGCTCGCGGACTTGTTGCTCCGCTTGCTTCATTTCTCTAAGCAGGTCCCGCAGCTTGCGCCACAGCGTTTCCCGCTTCCGTTCAAGTATGGCGTGACCCTGGACTGCCTGATTGAGTTCACGGCCGAGATCTAGCAGAACGGTTCGTGTCGGCGGCAACTGATCGGGATCCATCATTGCTTAACCTGTCCTTCAGGCTTGCCCAAATAATGCCGATGAAGATCCGCCTCGCGAATGCGCGTCAGTTCGCTAGACGGCAGTAGGGAGAGTATCTCCCACGCGGTGTCCAGCGTCTGTGTGATCGACCGCGCCTGGTCGGCCGGCTGCGCCACAAAGCGGGTCTCGAATGCCCGGCCGAATTCCAAATAGGAGCGATCGGTCGGTGTGAGAGCTGTTTCGCCGATTACGACCGAGATTGCCCGGACCTCCTGAACGCGAGCATAGGAGGCGTAAAGCTGCGCCGCCAGGCTTGGATGATCAGCACGAGTGCGATGCTCGCCAATTCCGTTTTTCATGAGGCGCGATAGCGACGACAAAACGTCAATGGGCGGGTAAACTCCCTGGCGGTGCAATGCCCGGCTGAGCACGATCTGGCCCTCGGTAATGTAGCCAGTCACGTCCGGTACCGGATGCGTGATGTCGTCACCCGGCATGGTCAGGATGCTTATCTGGGTCACCGAACCCTGCCGGCCCCCCACCCGGCCAGAACGTTCGAAGATCTCCGCCAAATCGGAATAGAGATTGCCGGGATAAGCCTTGCGACCTGGCACCTCGTTACGCCGGGAAGAAATCTCTCGCAAGGCTTCCGCATAGTTTGTGATATCCGTCATCAGAACCAAAACGTGATATCCGCGCTCGAAGGCGAGAAACTCGGCCAGACTTAGCGCCACGCGCGGCGTCACCATCCGTTCCAGCGGAGATTCATCGGCCAGATTCAGGAATACGGCGGTTCGCGCCAGCAGCCCCGACTCTTCGAACCGCTGTTGGAAGTATGCCGCAGTATCATGCGAGACGCCCAGCGCCACAAAGACTACTGCGAAGTTTTCGGACTCATCCGCGATCCGGGCCTGCAACGCGATCTGAGCCGCGAGTTCGTTGTGCGGGAGTCCAGACCCGGAGAAGATCGGGAGCTTCTGCCCGCGGACGACGGTGTTCATGCCGTCGATCGCCGAGATTCCAGTCTCGATGAGATCCTGCGGATAGGCGCGCGCTACGGGATTGAGCGGCGCACCGTGGATATCGACCCGGGCTTCAGCCATCGGCGGTGGTAACCCGTCTCGCGGCCTGCCGAGTCCGTCGAAAACACGTCCGGCCATTTCCCGCGAGACCACGGTATGGAACGTCTCTCCACGAAAGCGCAGCAGAAGCTCGTGGGGGTGCAAGCCGGCGGTTTCGCTCCATAGCTCAGTGACCACCAGATCTTCCCCGGTAGTGAGAACCTGGCCCAGCCGTGCTCCGTTGCCGGAGCGCACTTCCACCAGCTCTCCAAGGGCCGCCTTTCCGTAACCTTCGGCCATGACGAGAGGGCCCTCGATTCGATCCGCACCAGCGTATTCGCGCATCAGGCTTTCCGCTCCGCCGGAACAAGCGCGTTGACACGCGCTTTCAGTTCACTTAGTAACTGCGTGATCTGATCCACCTGATCGTTGGGCACCGTCTCTTTGATCTGCACCAGACGTCGAATGTCCAAAACCTGATGTATGCGCGCCAGCGGCGTTCCTGACTCGATCACCTGCTGGCCGACTTGATAGAGCTCGACGAAAAGCCGCAATAGCGCCACTTGTTTCGCTGGAGCGCAATAGGCATCGATTGGGTGAACGACATTCTGCTGCAGAAAGCCCTCCTTGAAAAGCCGGGCGGCGTCCAGAATCCAGCGTTGGCGTTCTGGGAGCGCCTGTGCTCCGACTAATTGGACGAGTTGGTCCAGGCGCGAAGCTTGCTCGAGGACCTGCGCCGCCGTGCTTCGAAGCGCTTGCCAATCGGGCGCGGTTTCCTTTGCCCACCAGGCCGCTACAGTGTTTACGTACAGACTATAGCTGGTCTGCCAGTTAATCGCCGGATAATGGCGCGCATTTGCCAGAGCGCGATCGAGCGCCCAAAAGGCCCTGGTGAATCGCTGGGTATATTGAGTGACCGGCTCCGTGAAATCGCCGCCTGGGGGGCTGACGGAACCGACCATGGTGACTGAACCCTCGTTACCTCCCAGAGTTCGCACACGGCCGGCCCGTTCATAGAACGCTGCGATCCGGCTCGGCAGATACGCGGGAAACCCTTCTTCGGTGGGCATCTCTTCCAGGCGTCCAGAAATCTCGCGCAGAGCCTCGGCCCAGCGGCTGGTCGAGTCGGCCATGAGGGCGACAGCGTAACCCTGGTCGCGGTAATACTCGGCGATAGTTGTAGCTGAGTAGATGCTCGCCTCACGCGCAGCCACGGGCATGTTGGAGGTGTTGGCGACAAAGATTGTGCGTTCCATTAGCGGCCGCCCGCTGGAGGGATCCGTCAGTCGCTGGAACTCATTGACTACTTCGGCCATTTCGTTGCCGCGTTCACCACACCCGACATAGATGATCACGTCGGCATCGCACCACTTGACGAGCGCTTGTTGCAACATCGTCTTGCCCGCGCCAAAAGGTCCCGGCATCGCTGCGGTTCCGCCCTTGGCCAGCGGCTCGAACGTGTCCAGAACACGTTGACCTGTGATCAGAGGGCGCGACGGCTCCAGGCGCTCCTGCACCGGCCGCTCCGTGCGTACTGCCCATCGGTCGACCATGGTAAGTGGATGCCGCGCGCCGCCGGCATCTTCGACTGTCGCCAGTACGTCGTGCACAGCGTAGTCACCTTGTCGCGCGATATCGATCAGTTTTCCTTCGACTGCAATCGGTATGAGAACACGATGCTCAATCAGCTGAGTCTCTGGAACAACGCCCAGCACGCTCCCTGGATGGACAAGGTCGCCGGCGCGCGCCCGGGGCGTGAAATTCCACTTCTTCGAAGGTAGAGCTTCCGCCTGCGAGCCATGCCGAAGGTAGATTCCCTGCTGGTCGCGAATCACCGCGAGAGGCCGCTGGAGGCCATCGTAGATGTTGGCAAGTAATCCTGGACCGAGCATCACAGACAAGGGCGCCCCAGTTCCGCAGAGCGGCTCACCCGGTCTCAAGCCGTTCGTCTCCTCATAAACTTGAATCGTCGCGAGGCCGTGGTTGAGCCCGATCACCTCACCGGCCAGACGAGCTTCGCCCACGTGAACTTGCTCTAGCACGCTGATTGGCCCTGAAATCCGCGCCTTAACGACCGGGCCGCTGATCCATATCAGTGTGCCGGTGCGCGTCGACTCTTTGCTGTGCGTCAATGCTCCTCCTTCGATAGGATTTGGAAGACGCGCTCCCGAAGAATGGTTTGTGCTAACGCGAGCTGCGTCGGGAAGGTCGCATCAAATCGAAGTCGCCCGCTGGCCGCCAGTAGTCCTCCCCATGCAGTGGCAGGCTCCGGAGCGGGGCGAAACTGGACTCCGGCTTCCTGAGACCATTGCTCCAGAGTTTCCTTCGAGAGCAGCCGGTGACCCACCGGATCGGCGGCGAGCACCAACTCGCTCGCGCCGAGTTCGCGAGCGGCGCGAAGGCCGCAGCGCTTGAGGATATCCCGGTAAGTTGGTTGATGAATGAGTTGCCGCAGTCGCTCCTCCGCCGCGCGCCAGACGCGCTTGATCGGCTCCTCGCGCAGCGTTATGAAGCGGCGCAACGCTTCCAGTTGGGCGCGGGCGGAATTTCTCCGGACCACCGCGGCCACTTGGCGCTCTGCCACCTGCTCCGATTGCCGGCGAATAGAATCGCTTTCCTTTTTGGCGTCTTCCAGAATGGCGGCTGCGCGCCGGCGCGCTTCTTCCGCCATCTCGGCGGCCCTGTGTTGCGCGCGCCGGATAACCTCTGCCACTAGCGCTTCCGGGTTTCCGAGGATTGTGGCCACTCAGTACTCCAAACGAAATCCCAAAGCCTGCTCGATCCGCCTCTCGATGTCGATGGACGGTTTCACCGGTTGTTGGCTTGGAATTTCGATCACCGTGACGTCGGATTCGCCCATCGATTCGGGCTGTGCTTCAGCCCAATTCTCGGTAAGCAGTATCAGTGCGGTGTTTGGATCGGCCATCGCATTCCGGATGGCTTGGCGGGCATCCTCCACGCTCGTCACCGCGCAACCATGAAGGCCGATCAAGCCCAAACCGAAGACAGCGTCTTCATCGGCGATTACGACAATGTTTTGACCTGCCATCAGCCCCTTAAAATAAGGAAGGATACGACCAGTCCGTAGATAACGATGCCTTCGGCCAGGCCGACGAAGATCAATGTCCGCCCGAGCAACTCGGGCTTCTCGGCAATCGCGCCGATCGCCGCCGCACCGGCGACGCCGACCGCGATCCCTGCTCCTATGGCCGCCAGTCCGGTAGCAATCGCGGCGCCGAGAAACCGGTTCTGGCCAACACTGGCAGCAGTTGGCGTGTCCTGGGCATGGACCGGTTGCGCCAACAGAAATAAAAAGAGCACCAGTAACAGGAAGTTAAAGCCTTCAAGCCCGAACACCCACGGTCGCATGTCTTCCTCCCATTTGAAGTGAGAGCGGCATAAACGGTTGCCCTCCGCCCTGAAAAAATCGTCCAAAGAACTCGTAATACTCCAATCGCAGCGCCTGAATCCCGACGATTACTCCCTCGAAGCCGACAACCACGATCGTGCCAACAGGCAGCACCAGCCAGCCCCACGGTCCCGCTGAATAGGCCACGACCAGCTCCGAAAGGCTTTGGTGAGCGATCGCGAATGCACCCAGCCGGACGAAGGAAAGGCTGTTGCTTACATACTCGGTCAGAGTTTCGAACAGCTCCCAAAAACCGGTCAACAGCGCCTCCCCCACCGGCGCGGCAGGGCGGCGCCAGACCAGGTGGATTAGCGGCTCGCGTAGCCACAACACGGCGCACAGCACAGCAATCAGCAGCATCGCGCGCTTTGGCAGTGTCCCGAAGGCGGCGCCAAGCCCGCCGCCTAATAGTGCCCAGTACAGAGCAATCCCAACCAGTCCATTCCTGTCCAGTAAAAAGCGCGGCCAGTCCCTGGCTCGCCAGGCGTTCGCCATATTCAGCACGAAGCCGATGTTGAGCAACACGATCCCGCCAGCGACAGAGATGAGCAGAATGTTCCAGATTCCCTCCAACGGCTGGACCCAGAGGGCGCGCATGATCTGGCGCCCAAAGGCATCGCCATAAAGCAGGCCGAACAAAATCCCACTCATCCCCGCAGCCGTCACGACAATTCCGGGATTCCACCACCGGCGCCGTAGCCACAAGCCTGTTAGGACCAGCAGCAGACCGTGCCCGAGATCACCGAACATCATGCCGTACATGATGAGAAAGCTCACCGCAACGATAGGCGTCGGGTCCAACTCGTTATAGGAGGGAAGATCGAAGGTCCCAACGAGCTCTTCGAAAGGTTGCAGCCAGCGCGGGCTTCGAACCAGAATGGGAACGCGCTGGCGATTCGGATCGGGCTTGAGCACCTCCGTCGCGATGGGATGGGCGGCGGCCTTCTCTACAGCCTGTTTTACTGCCTCCAGCTCCCTGGCTGGCACCCAACCCGAAATCAAGAAGACCTGGCTGTACTTGGGAAAGCGCCGCATTGCTTCTGCGAGCCGTCCATCGGCGGCCGCCTGGGACCAGAGGCGATTAAGCTCGGGCGAAAGCTCAGTAGCGAGTCTTTCCCGTTCACGTTCGAGATCGTGGAGCCTGTCCTGCACCTCCTGAGCCTTTCGCTTCAACGCTTCAAGCGCTTCCGCGGGCCTGCCTTGAGCTTCAGACGGCAGTGTGATTGGCTCGAAGAACGCGCTCTTCAGTGCCCGATCAAGAATCGCAGCATTCTCAATGGACGTGCCAGCGAGCACAAGCGCACGGCCCTTCCGGCTTTGCAGTGTAATAAGGAAGAACGGGATCTGGAAGAGCGCTTCGGCGACACGTGGAACATTTTCGGCTGGCATCGTTCCGACGGTCAAGGCTTGATGCTGCAGCCGGCGCAGTTCCTCGACTGGCACATCGAGAGGCAACAGGAGCCGGACCTGTAACTCAGCCTGCTTCACTTTTTCCAACTCCTGTTTCGTTTCCTCGAGGCGTTTCGCCCACGGCCCGATTTTGGTCTCGAGGGCAGTGAGTCGCGCTTCGATGTCGCGCCAGTCTCGCGTTGGGTGCAGATCCTGGTTGGGCTTCGTTCCCTGGACCGGCTTCCAGTCGAGCGCGCTGAGCGTTTCGCTGAGACGCTGGGTGAGGGTGCGGTATCGATTGGCCAAATCGCTCCACTCGGAAGAAGCGGACAGTCCTTCAGGCGTGACATCGTCCAAATGCAAGACTTCCATCCCGGCGAGAGTGGCGGTTACTAGCTCAAGATCTGGCTCAAGCACGAAGAGGTTAACCTCCAGCATTGGTTCGGGTGCGAGCATGCTCATGCCGCCCGGAGTAGCCGGCTGCCGATTTCCGCCGCGCTGAAACCGGTCGATTTCCCTTCTACAATCACCGTGAGATCGCGGACCTCGCTTTCGAGCAGCCAGAGGTAAGCGAGAACTTCGCCCAGCTGAAACAAAGGCCGCCTGATGGCTGTAGTTGCATACCGGAAACGTTCTCGCTCCGCCAGTATTTCGATCTGAGTCAATGCCTCCCCTTCACGAAGTCCGGGCGGGATCCGGAAGCCCAACCGCTCCGCTTCCACGGAAAGCGGGGAGCCCAGGGCCACGCGCCGCACCGTATCCAGCCCCGCTGAGAAGGCGTGATGCGAGGTGTAGTTGACGATTTCCTCCGGAGTCATGTGGCCATAGATCCTGTAACGATATGCCCAGAGCAGGTTTTGGATCGCAATCCAACGACCCAGGGATCGCCGCGCGTCCGCCTCGTCCCGTCCTCTTTGCGACTCGATGAGTCGGACGAGTTTTTGAAAGTAGAACAAGTCGAGAGCGATCTCGAGATAGAACAACCTGCGTTCCTTTTGGTACCGCTCCATCGCGTTTTCCAGAGGCCGGCCATAAGGAGACTTACGGACTTGATCGATGAAAGCATCCACCGATCCCGCCTCGAGCAGTTCCTCCCATCGCCAGCGAGCGGGACGAAGAGGAATCAAGACAGCCAGTGCGCGTCGGCGATCCGCCCGATAATGCACGGCGCGAAGAACAGTTTTCAGGTTTTCGATCTCGAAGCGCTGGTTATACCAGGCAACCACTTCTCCGGACGAGCGCGGAAGAAACCGTACCAGCGCGCGTCCAGCGGCGGCAATTTCGCCTCGCAGAGTTTGCGTATTTATGCGCCCGTCGCGAGCGACCGCCGGGGCCACCGCCGTATGGCCGAGTGACTGACCTATTTCCGTGAGTGAGTGGGCCCCGAGAAGGCGGGCCCAGGTCGCGCGGTCCAGAAGACGGGAGAGTCTCGCCCGGATATATCCTTGCGCCGCCGCATACGAAAAGAGGCTCAAATTAACCACCCTTGATTGGCCACCCAGTCCACAACCATCTCGACGGCACCCGAGAAATGTTCCTTTGCCCTGCGCTCAATTTCGCTAGCTTCAGCCTCGGCTTGATCCAGCCGTCGTTTCATCTCTTCCGCTACTTTGGACTCGGCTTCCGCCAACCGGGCGCGCAGTGAGTTCTCCGTTTCCTGACGAATAACCTCAATAGATTGCCTGGCTTGTTTGCGGGCTTGCTCGACAGTCTCTTTGGCGCATTCTTCCGCTGCTTTGAGAATTTGCTGCGCCTGCTCTTCCGCCTCGATCAAACGCTTCACAATACGTTGTGTAGGAGACCCTTCTGGCATAACTCCATCTGCCTTGTACTAGCGCTTCCGTGTGCATGCCTGATACCGCCGCCGGGATTGCATCGCAATTGAACTGCTCCGGCCAGGTTGAATTGCTACGGCCAAGAGTTCAGATGGTAGAAAAGGTTACAATCCGAAACCGATTTTCACGCCACGCCCGTTTGGCATGCTCTTTGAGCCACCCCAACGCGCTGCCTGACTCGGCATACCCAGACTGTAAGCGGTTTGCTGGAATAGTGAGTGGCTGCCGGTTTAGCTGCCCGAGGCCCTAGATGAAAAATAGAAGGTGGGCCTCCGAGTAGTCTAGAGGCTGACGGATCGTGTCTAAATATTGACGAGCACTAGTCTCCTGAGCGATAAATTCATTCCATAAATACGCCTGAGTCTACATACTGTGAGTATGCGAAGAGGTCGCCCGACGAAAGCGCTGGAGATCACGGATGAAAATCGCGAGAAGTTGAGCCTGATAGCACGCAGACCGAAAGCGGCTCAATCGATGGCAATGCGCGCGGATTGTGCTTGGTTGCGGCGAAGGGATGAGCAACTCGGCAGTGGCTCGGAAGTTGCACATCACCGGCGCAATGGTCGGCAAGTGGCGGGAGCGGTTTCGACAGTTGGGGCTGGATGGTTGCTGGATGAACCGCGGGTAGGCGCACCTCGCAAGATCGGCGATCGGGAGATCGAAGAAGTCGTTACGAAGACGCTGGAATCGATGCCGGCCAACAGCACGCACTGGAGCACGCGACTGACGGCCCGGGAGACGAGTCTGACCCAAAACGCGATTGTGCGGATCTGGCGCGCGTTCAGATTGCAGCCGCACCGTGTGGAGAATTTTAAGTTCT
>JAOAPQ010000458.1 GCA_025462965.1 Bryobacterales bacterium | reverse complement strand
CTACACCGCGGGGTTTACTGAGGGCACTACAGGTGGACCGAGCGGCGCGATATCATTTGATATCGGAAGACTTTCCAGCTTGTTTGTCGCGGCTGTCGCGCAAGGCTGAACCGGATTCCTCTACGCTCGGCGACAAGGGCCGACCTATCCGCGAATTACGGATCCTGCCAATCTCTCCCCGATTTGGTGTGAAGCTTCAGCGAATCTCCCAGGCTTGGGCGGAACGAATCTGCACATTCCATACTGAGATCCTTGCTCCTAAGACATCTTTGTACTAAGATATCTATGGGCATACTGCCATGCCAAAATCCGATAAATTGCAAGGCTCCCTGGATCTGCTGATTCTGAAAGTCCTCTCGCGTCGACCGAACATTCATGGCTACGCCATTATCTCGGCGATTCGTCAGATTTCGGAAGAAATCCTTAAGGTGGAAGATGGCTCGCTTTATCCGGCGCTGCACCGCATGGAAGAAGAAGGATGGATTCGCGCGAAATGGACGAACACGGACGCCGGCGTTCGGCGACGGCTCTACGAACTGACCAAGGCCGGGCAAAAACAACTGGCTGAAGAAGAATCGCGCTGGCAGCATGTGACGCTGGCGGTCAACCGCGTTTTAAGGATGGCGTAAAGATGTCGCTGTGGTCTCGAATCAGGAATGCTTTTCGCGGCGAATCGTTAAGCGGGGAAATCCTCGAAGAGTATGAAGCGCATATCGCCGATGCGGTGGCGGATGGTTTGCCTCCAGCCGAGGCGCGACGTCAGTTTGGACGGCCGTTGGAGCTTCTAGAGGCGAGCCGTGATTTTCGAATTGTTTCTTGGCTGGACTCGTTACGCGGAGATGTGGTTTTTGCGTGGCGGCAGTTGAAGAAGAATAAGGTGACGTCGCTGGCGGCGGTTTTGTCCATTGGCTTGGCGATGGGCGCCTGCGCTTCGGCGTTCCGGCTGATCGACGCTTTGCTATTGCGACCGATGGCGGTGGATCACCCGGAACGGCTCTTTGTTCTCTCGCATGAGATCAAGATCGATGGCAAGCCCCTGACAGATGACTCTTGCGCTTACCCGATGTTTCGCCAAATGCGGGCGTTGGTGAAAGACCAGGCTGAGTTGGTGGCAATCTCCTATGTTTCGCGGGTGGATCTCACATTCACCACGGCTGACCAGATTGAAAAGGCCAACCAACAGTACGTATCGGGATGGATGTTCTCGGAGTTTGGGTTACATCCGGCGCTCGGCCGCGTTTTTATGGAAGATGACGACAAAACGCCGGGAGCGCATCCGCTGGCGGTGCTGTCCTACGACTATTGGCAGAGCCGCTTTGGTGGTGATCCGCATATCGTTGGACGCTCATTCCGCATTGGCAACGATCGCTATCAGATCATCGGCGTGGCGCAGAAGCCGTTCAGCGGGACGGAGACTGGCACGATGGTCGATATATTCCTTCCCACCATGATGGTGAAAAACAACGCGATTGCTCGGAACGACTACCAATGGTTTCGAACATTCGTGAAATTGAAAGCGGGTGTTGCGCCGAAGACGGTGCGAGACCGGCTGGACTTGGCTTTTCGGGACTATTTGCGGGAATACGCGAAAACATTCCGTACCGTCAGCAAAGAAGAAATGAAGGCCTACTTAAGCCAAACGCTATTTCTGAATTCTGCGGCGCCAGGCGTATCGAAGTTGCAGGCCGATTATGGGCTCTCGCTGTTCGTGCTTGGTGTGCTGGTGTTGCTCGTGCTCGCAATTGCCTGTTTGAATGTCGCCAACTTGACCGCAGTTAATGCGACGGCGCGCTCGCGTGAGATCGCCTTGCGCCTTTCCATCGGTGCCGGGATGGGGAGACTTTTGCAATTGGTGTTGATTGAAAGCGCGCTGCTCGCGTGCGCCGGCGCGGCGGCCGGAGGTGTTTTTGCGTTTTGGTCGGCACCCTACGTGGTGAGAATGATTAGCTCGCCCGTTGCGCCTACGCAACTGAATCTGCCGGCGGATTGGCGCGTGCTAGGCTTCTGTGCGGTGATAACGTTCGCGGTGACGGTGGTGCTTTGTTTGCCGGCGGCTTGGCGCGTCTCCGCTATCGAACCGGTTAGCGCTTTAAAGGGCGACACCCTGCGGTCGCGAAGCCGGCTGATTCATTCGCTGACGGCGGCACAGGCCGGATTTGGCTTTCTTGTGCTGTTCGTTGCAACACTTTTCATTACCAGTTTCGAGCGCTTATCGAAACAACCCACCGGATTCCATTCGGATCGGGTTGTGACGCTTGAAACATTGACGGCCGCGCCGGTGAAAGCCGTTTTCTGGGAACAACTGGCAGATCGCTTACGCTCGCTTTCTGGTGTTGAATCGGTAGGGCTCTCCGAATGGCCGCTGATGACGGGCGAGAGCTGGAACAACTCGGTCTCGGTTAATGGAAGGCCAAACAGTCGGGTGCGGTCCTACTTTCTCAGCACATCATCTGCTTGGAGAGAAGTGATGCGAATCCCATTGCTCGCGGGAAGAGATTTCCGCGCGGGAGATCAGATGCCTGGGTCAGCCATCGTGAATGATGCGTTCGCCAAGGAATATTTTGGCGGTGGCGATCCGATTGGCAAGTCCTTCGATATGGTTACTTTCGGCGGCTCTCGGTTATCGTTCCGCGTGGTCGGCAGAGTGGCGGATGCGCGGTATCGAGACATGCGGGAACCGATGGCGCCGGTGGCATATGTGCCGTTCACGTCGGAGTATCGGAGAGCCACATTTATCGTACGCACGGTGAGCGAGAATCCTTTGACAATGGCAAGCCGACTACGGCAAGAGATTGTGCGCAGCCGAGCGGATTTTCATGTGAGCTCGATTCGAACACAAAATGAATTGATCGAATCGCACACGGTACGGGAAAGGCTGTTGGCGATGCTTGCTTTGTTCTTTGCGGCGATCGCGCTTTTGTTGGCCGGGGTTGGGCTTTACGGTTTACTCAATGATGCGGTGCTGCAGAGGCAACGGGAAATTGGGATTCGGATGGCGCTGGGTGCAAAGCCGGGCGCGGTCGCGATCCGCATTGCTACGCAGACACTCGCGATGGTGTTGATTGGAGTGGTGGTGGGCTTCACGTTTGCGCTTGCCGGAGTGAGTTACATCAAATCACTACTATACGGAGTGAAAGCCACCGAGACTTGGGTACTCGCTGCACCGGGAGCGATTATTGTGATACTGGCCTTTATTGCATCGATGCCGGCTACGTTTACCGCCGCACGTGTTGATCCAGCGAGAACATTACGCGCTGAATGAGATAGACGGCGACGTGATCGACATTCTGGTTCAGCCACGACGTGATCAACGTGCCCAGAACAAATTCTTTCGAAGACTATTTCGCCGCCAGGGTAAGAGACCATTCCGGATCATTGCCAACAACCCACGAAGTTACCGGGCCGCCATTCGGGCGGTCCTAAGCGGAGCTGCGCACTACCCGGAACGTTAGGCAAGCAATCGTGCAGAAGATTCACATCAACTTACTCGCTCTATCTTCCAATCGTTGACAACCTTGCAGGCGCCTCGGAAACGGAGTTTGGCAAAGTTTGCCCGCGGCTTGGCCGTTTAAGGCGCATTCCGCGGATCTGAGTGTCGCTACCCTCTCAGATCGTGAGTAACGGCGAAGGGTTTACGAATCCACTTTGGCGCTTTGTCGGCTTAATGCGTTTCTCGTTCCTGATCCCGTTCTGGGCGCTCAGCATCGGCTTTCTCCGAGTGGCGCGTCAACCGATCAGGAGAGTGCGTCTTCACACTTCGACAGCGTCATTCACCCGGGAGCATCGCTGAGTCAACGGCGAGTTCAGCAATAGCGTAACGCAAAGCGTACTACGCGGAACCGCCGATGGGCTATTCTCATACTTCATGTTGGTCGAGAACAAGCGAGGCAACTATTCCTTTTTGAAGGGCATCGCCCCTTACTCTGCGGGCGTCGTGGCGGAGGCGGGTTTCGAGGTCGTCCATGTTCGATTGCCGCGCTATTCTCTGCTACAGGCAGGCTTTGACACGGTCGAGGCATACCTCAAAAGTGCCGGCCGCCCACTACAGGCGATGTGGGGCATGGAGTTGCGGTCGCCGAAGCCATTCAGCTTCACCGGCTTCAATGAGTTCAACGCACGCTATATTGATGTTCTTAAGAAATGGGACATTCTCCTTGACGGCATGAACCCGGTCGCGCGCACGAACATTGCGCCTGAGGTTAACCCGCCTGGCGAGCCGTCGCTATATGCCTTCTCCTACACCGTTCCTTCGAAGGCGAGGCGGAAGACGTTTGTGGTAGCTGGGGCAGGCGAGTTGCCTGAAGGTTCGCTTGATGCGCATGATGTGGTACGGCGGGGAGAGTACGACGCGGCCGCAATTCAGGAGAAAGCGCAATTCGTCATAGGGCTCATGGAAGGGAGATTGAGGGGGCTCAGCATGGGCTGGAGCGATGTCACGGTAAGCCAAATTTACACGGTGCATGATATCCGTCCCTTTCTCGAGGAAGAACTGCTTAAGCGTTTGGACGAAGGCGGAGCACATGGGCTCACGTGGCACTACTCGCGGCCGCCAATTGAGAGCATCGAATACGAGATGGATCTCCGCGGCTGCGTTACTGAATTTGTGGTTTGATCGCTCCCGGCGGGAAGATTCGATTCAGATGACCTCGCCCGCAACACCCTTCATTTCCCAACGGTAGTGGCTCCGGGTGGATCGTTAAAGTTCGGCAACCGGAAGCACCCGCCGCTCTTATAAGGATGGGGTGCTTTCGTTCGTCCGGCACCGGGGAATGCTCTGGCCCCAGGAAGCGTCGACGCTCCTGATGGTCTCGGTCGCCGAGGTCCAGGCATACCGGGACGCGCTGGCCGCTGCCGGTGCGGCGCCCAAAACCATCAACCACCGGGTCTCCGCCCTCTCTTCCTTTTATAAGTACCTGGCGCTGTCCGCCGCCGAGCTGCGGCTGCCGATCATGGTTCCCAATCCGGCGTATTCGCAATTCATTGCGCGCGAGTCGTCCGATCCGCGCGAGGAGACCCTCTCGTTGCCGGCGGCGCGCGCCCGGCAGCTCCTGAATCTGCCTACCGGCGACACGGTGCTCGCGTACCGCGACCGGGCCATCGTGAAACTCTACCTCTACAGCGGCATCCGCCTGGCGGCCGGATGCTACTTGCTGGTCGAGGATTTTCGACAGGAGGGAGAAGAGGCCACCCTGCGGTTGCGCGAGAAAGGCGACAAGCGCCGGACCATCGGCCTGCATTACGCCGCAGCCCAGGCCATCCACGAATACATGCATCGGGCCGGGCTCACCAGCGGGCCGCTCTTCCGGCCCCGCCGGCATTCCCATACCGAGGAGCTCGCGACGACCGCGATGGATCCCCGCACCATGTGGGTGATCCTGAAAGCCTACCTGGGCAACGTGCCGAACGCCCTGCGCGAGCGGGAACTCCCATCCGGCGAGAAAACCATCGAATGTGTGTATACGCCGCACTCGCTGCGCGCCACCGCCGCTACGCTCCTGCTCGATTCCGGCGTGGACATTATGGAGGTGAAGGAGCTGCTCGGTCACAGGCACGTCACCACCACCCAGATCTATGACAAGCGGCGGCGCGCTGCCCGCGAGGGCGCCTCGCATAAGATGCCGCTTTGAACAGAACGATGGCGGCAGATCCTCGGTGTGGCAAGACTCGCACCCTCGGTGCGAGAATGAGCCGAGCCCGTGCATTTTCTTGCCGGAAGAACGCCGATCGTAGAAACTGAAGTACTGTTCGCCGTACAATATAGGAAGAGAGAAAGCCATGGAGAAAACTATTGAGCTCAAGTTTCCGTTGATGTCTCTCGAAAAAACCGGGGCACGCTTAGGCATTTCACGATCGCGGCAGAGAGAGATTCTCGCTCTCTTCGAGCAACCGGGAAATGGATCATCTTCCAAGAACGGGTACGTCCAGAAACGTCGAGTTACTGGCAAGAAAGCTATGAAGAAGAAGCGCCCCTAGTGTCGCCAGCGCCAACGCTTGAGGCCGAAGCTGTCTTTCTCAACATTCCTTACGATCAAAAGTTTGAACGGTTATACGTGGCATATATCGCGGGTCTCAGCGCGTTGGGCCTCGTTCCTCGGGTAACTCTGGGTCTTCCAACTGGCGATCGACGTTTAAATCGAATCCTCTCCTTGATTGCAAGCTGTCGATACTCAATCCACGATCTCTCACGCGTCGAGTTGGACCGGACTGCCCTCGCACTCCTCGCTTCAATATGCCTTTTGAGTTGGGGCTCGCTGTTGCCTGGGCCGAACTAAATCCAACAAAACACACGTGGTTCGTCTGCGAAACGAAGCAACATCGGGCACTTAAGTCGGTAAGTGATCTGAATGGAACAGATCCCTTGATTCACAACGGCGTAGTAGACGGCATTATGAGGGAACTGTGCAATGGTTTCGTTGCGGTGGGTCGGCAACCAGATGTTCCGGGCATGATGCATATGTATAGAGTTCTGCGCTGAAACCTACCCGAGCTAAAGGTAAGGGCAGGGACAAACGATTTATTCGAGGCTAGAGTTTTCCGTGATCTTTGCTTTGCCGCAGCCGCGCTAGCTCGTCAGCGTTTTAATTAAACGTCAGCGACTGGCCCGTGCAGGCGGAGCGTCACGGTTTATCCTCAAATATCCACATACAGGATTCTTTCGTCGGTTCCGAAGAACTCCGCAACGATCTACGCCGCTCCTGACCAAATCTCAAACTCCTTGACTGAACCTTTCCGCCAGAAGAAATGACGGAAAGCCTTCTACCGGTCACGACCCGGCGCACAAGGTGGCGGGCCGGTCATCGCCGGCGTTCGCTTCCCGGGTAAGGATGCCGAGTCACCTACCTTGAGAAAGTCAGAACGGAAAACGTTTACGGTGCGAACTACGATTGCTGGAACGTCCGCCGCCATCCCCTGAAACCCCGTTCCGGGATGCATGGCGAAAAGGGGCGTGTCCCGCTAACCCGCGATACTCGTACTTGACTCTGGAGTTGACTCCAGATTGTATTATAGGTATGGGAGCAAAAAGACTGGTGAGCCAGGCGGCCAAGATCGGGCAGGTTGCACACGAAACCGGTGTTAGCATCGACACCATTCGTTTCTACGAGAAGCAAGGTTTGCTGAAGCGGTCGACTCGCACCGAGGGCGGCTTTCGTCTGTTTGGCAGCGATGAAATTCAGACGCTGAAGTTCGTTCGGAAGGCCCAGGAACTGGGCTTCTCGCTAAACGAGATTCGAGAGCTGCAGATCCTCCGAGCGGACCATGTACCAGCTTGCTCACATGTCAAAGAACTCCTCGACCAAAAGTTGGCCGCTGTTGAACAAAAAATTGAGGAGCTGCAGAAACTGGAGCATAGCCTGAAGCTGGCTCTGCGTAAATGCATGCGGGGGCTGAAGGCACCGGCGCCGGGGCATGAGGAGTGCTGCCCTGTGCTTGACGAGATCAACCAGGCCGTCCGGGAATAGGAGATTCTGACGCATGAAAATTGAAGTGTTGTATTTCGAGGTATGTCCTAATCACAAGCCGGCGGTTGCGCGAGTTGACGAAATCGTAAAGGCAGAAGGCATCTCCGCGGAAGTTTCAGAGGTGAACGTCCCAGATACGTCAACCGCGCACGAGGTCGGTTTCCTGGGTTCGCCGAGCATCCGCGTGAATGGGATGGACGTGGAGCAAGCGGCGCGGTCCGCCCGTGAGTAAGGAATGACGTGCCGGACCTACATCGTGAACGGGCGAAGAGAAGGACTGCCTTCGCGCGAAATGATACAGCAGGCCATTCGGGAGGTTCAGTCGGGAATAACATCCACGGACCACTGTTGTCAGCCCTCCGATACGCCGGAAACCCCGATCAAACAATCAAAGAATCCGTCCCTATTCGCTGCGGGGTCGGTCGTTGCCGCAATCGTCGCGAGCTTCTGCTGTATCCTTCCGATAGTTTTTGCACTAACGGGCTTTTCGATCCTCGGTGCGTCGGCATTGTTCGATGCCTGGAGACCCTATCTACTTGGTCTGACCTTTGGACTTTTGGGGCTGGGCTTCTTCTTCTCCTATCGGCCGAGAAAGGAGCAGTGCGCACCCGGTTCCGCCTGCGCGATGCCTACGACGAACCGGTCCGGCCGCCTCATGCTGTGGCTTGCGACGGCTGCGGTCATTCTGTTTGCCGCCTTTCCATACTACTCGGGTCCTGTAGCAGAATTACTGCTCTCTGGCGGCTCCTCTGCGTCCGCTGCCCAGAGTGAGCCACCCAAGTTGGCGCATGCGAGCTTCGCCATCCAAGGCATCGACTGTGCAGGAAGTTGTGAACAAGCTGAAGGCGGTGAAGGGCGTGCGAAGTGTAACTGTCGAGTACCGGAAAGCTGAAGTCGACTACGACCCTGATTCGACAACGCTATCGCAATTGGAACAGGCGATCAAGGATGCGGGATATGACACACGGAAGGTTTAGAAAGGAAAGAAACGTGAAACTGATTGCAATTATCGTTGGACTGGGTTTGATCGGAGGCACCGCGGTGGCCAAGGAGGTTACTGCCGAGATGAAGGTGCCAGGAATGGATTGCGCCGCCTGCACCGTAGTCATCAAACAGGCGCTGACGCACACGACGGGCGTGAAGACCGTGGATCTCAACGTGGACAAACGCATGGCGACGATCGTCTACGAGGACACGCAGGTAACGGAGCCCCAAATCCAGAAGGCGATCGAAAAGAGCGGGTTCAAGACCGAGCCAAGTAAGAAGTAACTGACGCGCTTCGTGTGGTGTGGCGCGATGGAGCCTCCAACCCTCAACAAGCGCTCTCCCAGCTCGCCGCGCCGGCCGCCAACCGTCGAACTGAAGCGAATCGTTGGGGCGGTTTGAGGATGCGCGATATCGTGCCGAAGCCGAACAACAAAATCACCAGAAAGTTCGATGTTGTCGTGATCGGAACCGGATCAGCAGCGTCGGTGGTAGCTACGCGCTGCCCAAAGCCGGACGTCAGGTGGCGATCATCGATCCCAGGCCGTTCGGGGGCACGTGCGCCCTGCGCGGTTGTGATCCGAAGAAGGTGCTCGTTGGTGCCGCCGAGGTGATCGACTGGAATCGCCGTATGCAAGGCAAAGGCGTTCGGGCCCAGGACGCTCGCGTTAATTGGCCAGAGTTGATGCGATTCAAGCCCACGTTCACCGAGCCCGTTCCCGAGCAGACCGAACAGTGGATGACTAAAGCCGGAATCGCGACTTTTCACGGCAGAGCCCGCTTCGTTGGGCCCGTGGCGATTCAGGTAGGAGAGGATGTTCTTGAGACGGCGAACGTGGTTGTCGCGGCAGGAGCCAAACCTGTCGATTTGAATATCCCCGGAGCCGACCATGCTTTGATCAGCGAGCAGTTCCTGGAATTGGACAATCTGGCCGAGCGAATTGTCTTTATAGGTGGCGTTACGTCTCATTCGAATTCGCACATGTCGCTGCGCGAGCTGATAGCCGTGTGACAATCCTGCACCGCAGCGAGCGGCCTCTGACTCGCTTCGACCCGGACCTCGTGGATCGATTGGTGGGGAGAACCCGCGAGCTCGGCGTCGATGTGCAGGTCGAAGCGGAAGTAAAGAGCATCGTCACGGACTCCACCGCATTCAAAGTCCGCACTATCGCGCGGGGAAGGGATCGCGACTTCGAGGCCGACCTAGTTGTGCATGGCGCGGGCCGTGTACCCGAGATCGACGACATGCAACTGGCGGAGGCTGGCATCGAATGGGACCCTCGTCGCGGAGTCAAGGTCAACGAATACCTCCAAAGCATCTCTAACCCTGCCGTTTATGCCGCTGGCGATGCTGCCGCGAGTGAAGGTCCCAAGCTGACTCCCGTGGCCAGCTATGAAGGTCAGATCGTAGCCGATAACATGCTCGAAGGAAATCACCGAAAGCCGAACTATGAAGGGACGCCTAGCGTTGTGTTCACCGTCCCGGCTCTGGCGTCGGTCGGATTGCAGGAACGAACCGCACGGGAGCTTGGCCTGACGTTTCGCGTCAATCAGCAGGACACGTCAAGCTGGTATTCTTCCCGCCGCGTAGCGGAGCGCTGTTCCGGCTTCAAGGTTCTTGTTGACGAGGCAAACGGCCGGATTCTGGGTGCGCATTTGCTGGGCCCTGACGCTGGCGAAACCATAAATATTTTTGCCTTGGCGATTCGGAAAGGCCTCACCGTGACGGACCTCAAAGACATGATACCTGCCTATCCGACGCTCGCATCGGACGCGAAGTATATGGTCTAGAGACGACCAGGTTGAGTATTAAGGTGAAGACTGACCAGTATGGCGATAGAGCACAAATTCGATCTCGATCGCGTGGCCACGGGCATTGTGGGTGTGTTTCCTACACTCGACTTTTTCGAACAACGCTTGTCGTTGCAGCTCTACCGGTTCTTAGCTGAGGGACAGCCGGTCCCACCCGCTCTCTTGGCGGAAAGGCTTAGCGTGCCGGTAGAGCTCGTGAGCCAGGTTCTCAACGGGTGGCCAGGCGTATTTTCGGACTCGCAGCAGCGAGTGGTCGGCTACTGGGGCCTCTCAATTCCGGCAGCCTATGAGAGCCGGCATCGGCTGACAATCGACGGCCGGAGGCTCTCCGCCTGGTGCGCGTGGGACACCCTTTTTCTTCCTCAACTGCTTGGCCAGCGGGCCGAGGTAGAGTCGGCCAGTCCGACTCCAGGCGCCACCATCGGCCTAAACAGTGACGCCCGAAGAAGTTGAGCGTGTCGAACCGGTCGGCGCGCGGATGTCCTTCCTGCTTCCAGACGCCGCAGCGGTTCAGAAAGACATCGTGACCTCATTCTGTCATTTCGTCCACTTTTTCCCTTCGTGCCAAGCTGGCGAGAGTTGGGCCGCGCAGCACGCAGGAACTTTCCTTCTATCGATCGGTGAAGCACACGCGGTTGGTCGTCGGAAGAATGATGCACAATACGGCAAGGCACTGGGATGACCTGTCCAATGAAACTAGCGAGCCACTACTGCTCATCGCCAACAGGCCGGTCTCCTTGCTTCTCAGCCTCCATGAGCGCACGGAATTCACAGTCATTCAGGTTCTGATGAGCGATGTCCACCAGCTTCTTATGACAGTCCTCACGGCACTGCGTGGACGTGCAGCCAATAAGCTGTTCTCGAATCACTTTTGTGAGAGCGGTTTTCAACGACTCTGCTTTGCCGCTGATTGTCGGCTCTTTCAGGATTGATCGAGGAACGATGCGCTCAACGATCACACCGGCCTCCTCTTCGCTGGGGCGGTCAACTTCGGCGCCTCGATACCATCCGTTCCGGGATGCGAAGAGTTCCAGGGTCTCATCCCGCCGGTCGCCCGTTAGCTCGTGCAACGATATGCCGCGATCGTCAGCCACAGATTGGATCTCCGCCGTGCGCACGTCCGCTTTGGAGCCGTTTTTCCATACGATTGCGAGTGTGGTCCCAGGATGGTCGAGCCAGGCTTCCTGGCCGGTCCTTTTCTTTTCGAGGTTTGATAGCATCAGTTTCGCGGCAGACCCGCAACCGAGACCGCGCCCCGCGGGACAAGCTAGTGGAACTTCATAGGAAGGTCACGTGCTCCGCGGACAACCGTCGCCTTTCTACACTCGACGAGGTTTGAGCGCATGCCAATGCCGGAACAACGAGTACCGTCGCGGCCAGAACTACGTTTCTAAGCTTCTGCATGGATTTCGTCTCCATGCAAAAATATACTCGCCACGCACCGCCCACAGGAGTGCTGAAGGTCATCCGATCTACACATGACCTTCGGCAGGTCAAAAAGCCGTCGAGTTCCCCCTTAGGCGAGTCCGGCTTCGGCAAACGCACGCCAGAAGATTGCGGCGAAACCATCATCTATCCAGAGATGAGCCGACCATGCTTTTGCCGGAACAACGCGCCGGTGTGCGATCTCGAATTGCGGCGTCCAAGGCGTCAATTCAACCTCGGCTCCCCACAATGATCGGACGAGCACCAGCCCCTCCTCGGGTCCCGAACCGCACCTGCCTTGAGTGAAGCCGAGCAATCGAGCACGGACAACTTTAGCGCAAGCCTCTTCCAGCACCTCTCGATGGAGCGTTTCCATCCAGGATTTTTGCTTCTCTGGCCGGCCACCGGGCAAACCCCAGCGTTCGCCGTCGTTACTGATCAAAACAAGGCCGCCGTCAGCGGTGAGACAGATCGCCGTCGCGCCGTGAGGTGTTCCCTCCGGAGCCACGGACGCCGGATGCCAAGCGACGATCCAGTCGCCGCCGTTGACACGAGCCGTGAATTCTTCCCCGTCACGCGCCGGAACAATTTCACTAGGCTAGACTAGAGTCCACCATTTGCGCTCATTTTACAATCGAACGGGATTGTCTTCTCAACCTGTTTCACACACCACTGAAGCTCAGATTCATGTCTGTCGGCAGCCATGTCGCCCCGGAGAACCTGCAACGCATACCGCAGGACCGTTGCTCGCCACAAATCATCCAGGCACCTGAGTTCCGCGTCTGTCAGTGGAGCAATCTCTAAATAGCCCCGGGTGGGTATTTACTTGACTCAGGTGACCCCAAGCTATAGTATGGCAGGCCGTGGAGGAATACCCGCGGAATCTGAGCGAGTTCGAAGCGTGGTTTGATACCGAGCTGGCGTGCCGAGAATATCTGTTCCGGCTTCGATGGCCGGAGGGCTTTCGCTGCCCGCGCTGCGGCGGCGGTCACTTTTGGCCGGTGCGATCGGCGCTGATGCAGTGCCAGCAGTGTGGCCACCAAGCGTCGGTGACGGCGGGCACGATCTTCCAGGACACGCGGAAGCCGCTGGTGGATTGGTTCCGGGCCATGTATCGGTTGGCGAGCCAGAAGAACGGAGCCAGTGCCTTGGGCCTGCAAAGGGTCCTGGGATTGGGCAGCTACAAGACGGCCTGGACGTGGCTGCACAAGTTCCGACGAGCGATGGTCCGGCCGGGCCGTGATCGGCTGACGGGACGGGTGGAAGTGGATGAAACCTATCTGGGCGGCCTGGAGGAGGGCGTCCGGGGCCGACAGACCGAGCGTAAGTCGTTGATCGTGATCGCGGCTCAAGAAGACGGCCCGGGTATCGGCCGGATCCGCATGAAACGGATTCCGGACGCGTCTGCAGACAGCCTGATAGGGTTCGTGCAAGAGGCCATTGAGCTCGGCAGTACCGTGCATACCGACGGCTGGCCCGGCTACGATCCCCTCGAACCGATGGGTTACTCCCACGACATCACCTTTGTGAAGGGAAAGAAAAAGACCGCCTCGGAATTGATGCCGCGGGTGCATCGTATCGCGTCCTTGTTGAAGCGCTGGATTCTGGGCACCCACCAAGGAGCAGTGAGCCACGAACACCTGGAGTACTACCTCGACGAGTTCACCTTTCGGTTCAACCGGCGGCGGTCTGGGAACCGAGGCAAGCTCTTCTACAGACTCGTGCAGCAAGCGGTCGCCATCGACCCCGTCCCGTACAAATCCATGGTCAAGTGCGCTGCTGTGGGCGTCGAGCCCAACCACAACCTGTAGTGGTTACCTGAGTCAAGTAAATACCCACCTAGCCCCGAACCACTTCGTCCTGTGTGCCCCGTCGCGCGCAAGCCACGTCAGCGGCCCTGAGATCGAGGTGCACAGAATCAAAGTCGAGCACGCCTGACAGTTTGTCACCCTGAAACAGTAGATTCTGCGCGATGAAATCGCCATGGATGACGGTCACTGGGAAGGACGATGCGCCGGCCGTGTCCAGCCGGTCCCGAACGCGCTCCAGATGAAGGGCGATTGTACGAGCCGTATCGCTTGGGCGCAGACAGTCCGCCTCGACGCTGTGTGCTACTTCATCAACTCTCTTCCACCCGAATCGTTGGCCCATATCCGTCATGGCGCTCAATTCGCGATGTAATTCAGCGAGGATGCGGCCACGACCTCGCCGCTGTTCGGCGGTCTCTTTTTCATGTGGACTTCCGAGAAGGAGTGGAAACAGGGCGAACACGAAGCCGGAATGCAAGACCGTGTCGCCCACGGCAGCCGCGACTGCCCAGCCTCGGCTGCGCAGACGGTTGAGAATATCGAGTTCATACTGAATCGAAGAGTCTGATTGTCCTCGGCGGTACATCCTTAAAACAAAGCCATCGCGGCCTCGACGTACTCTCCAGTGACAGTTGCCATTCCCGCCGATCGGAGAAACCTCGTCCGGAACGATATCCCACGAACTCAGGATATTCGGGATCAATTCGCCAACGCCAGTCATGATGAAATCGCCAAATCGATCACGATCATTCGCTCCGGACCGCGGTCATTGGATCGATCCTGGTCGCACGTCGCGCCGGGAAGTAGCTTGCTGCCAGCGCGACCCCGAGTAGCAGGGCTGCGATGGACGTGAACGTCACAGGATCGGCAGCGCTGATTCGGTACAGCAAATGGGCGGCAAAGCGAGTCACAATCAGCGCTGTGACCAAACCGCCGGTCATCCCGATTGCAGACAAGATCAGTCCCTGCCCGAGGATAAGCCTAAGAACGTCGCTTCGCTGCGCTCCAACAGAGATGTGGATTCCTAGCTCGCGCGTGCGCTGGCTAACCGCATATGCCATGACGCCGTAGAGTCCGACAGCGGACAGCGAAAGTGCGAGCAGGCCGAAGATACTCAGGAGCGTTGCCGCCATGCGTTGAAGGAACAACGAAACACCGATACGGTCCTCCAGTGTCTTGGCATCGAACACCGGCGTCTCCGGGTCGAGTGCGGCGATCTCGGCCTGAACCCCGTGGAACATTGTTCCCGGTTCGGCGGCTGTCCGGGCGACCAAAATCATGTTCGAGCGATAGTCCTGCAGCAACGGCAGGTAGAGAAACGGCTGGGCCGCCTCGCTCAAGCTGCGGTTCTTCACGTCTCTGGCGATGCCTACAATTTGCAGCCAGTCCTTGTCGAGCTTCAATCGCCTGCCCAGCGCAACGCCCCCAGCCCAGTAGCGCCGCGCCATCGTCTCATTGATAATGACAACGCCCGCGGCGCGCTCGTGCTCATCGAAGTCCCGGCCATGCAGGAGCGCAACCCGTGTGGTCAATTTATTCGCACGGGGAGCTGAGTTTATGATGGATGTTCCTCATGCCAGACCACAAATGGGCTCGCCTCTTGGCGTACGTCACCGGGCTGGTCAATCAGAAACTCCTGCTCCAGAATGAG
>JAOAPQ010000310.1 GCA_025462965.1 Bryobacterales bacterium | reverse complement strand
CCCGCCGGAGATGGCCAGCCGAAGCCTCCCGCCGAAGCGTGCGCGAATCTTATGGAACACGATCCTATCGGCCAGCCGAAACGGCCACCTGACGTGCAAAGGTAAGGGTTTTCCTTCGCGGCGGTACTTGGCGGCCGCGAGTCCGGCCCCCATTGCCGCCCAGAAAATTTTCTGCTGGAGCGGCTTCCGTTTCTTCACTTCAGTGCAGATGGACGAATAGATCCGCTCCCAAAAGCGCGGCGGCGCCACGAGGATAGTAGGCCGTACGGACTTCATCTCCTGCGGCAGCTTCATCAGGCTTTCGGAGAACGTCACGGGTACGGCGCTTGCCACGGGCAGGAGTTCCATCACGATCCGCTGTGTGATGTGCGCGGAGGGCAGGAATGCGATGGTCATGTCCTCGGGACCCGCGGGCAGCACGGCCGGGCCCATTTCGATGTTTTGGACAATGGCTCCATGCGTTACCATCACCATCTTGGGCTCGCCGGTGGCTCCGGAAGTCAGATACAGGATCGCGTTGTCGGCGGCAGTGACGTTACTTGTAATGCGCGAGAGAAGGTCCGGGTCCGCGGCTCGAGCCGCCCTGCCGCGCTCCCGGAGCTGTTCGAGCGTCAGAGCGCCCTCTGCCTCACCCGTCAGCAGGAAGAAATGTTCCACCGGCGCGGATCTGAGCGCAGTCAGCATTTTCGGCGTTTCCACGAAGAGCGCTTTCGCGCCGCTGGTCTCGATGGTTTTCAGCAGATCCGGGGCCGGATAGCTCTGGTAGAGCGCCGCCGCGACCGAGCCGTTCGTCATAATCCCCAGATCCGCGAGATAGAACTCTGCCCGCGTTTCTGAATTGATTGCGACCAGATCCCCCTTTCCGATGCCCAGCGACCGCAATCCCGCCGCGATTTCCTCGGCGGCGGTCAGGTATTCGTTCCAGGTCCAGGTTCGGTATTTCCTGCCGCCGCCACCTTGGGGTTGCTGCAGCGCAAGCTTGGCGCCATGCTCGCGCGAAGTGTCGCGTAGCACCTGATAAAGGGTCCGGGAACTCATCAGAAAAAGGCTATCACGCTGTCGGGTTGCCTCTACTTCGGTTTAGGCGCTTCACCGGTACATTGCGCTAATTCCAGCGCCAGCGCTGTGACTTGCTTCCATCCGCTTTCGCCCTGCTTTTCGATCAGCAGCGCTTTGTGAGTCGAATCGCCCCGCGCGCGCCATGCCGATTCCGCGGTCGATGGTAATTTCGGACCGGCCGTCAATGGCTTTTCGCTTGTTTCACGTATCGCCCAGCTCTCGCCTCCCGTCATGGTCTCGTAGCGCGCGTACCGCATCTGCTCGCCGCTTGTCCCGCCGCGATCCAGTGCGAGAGTGCCGGTTTTCGCCGAATCGAACCAGAACTTCTGGATGGATCCATCGCTGCCCTCCGATAGTACGTCGCTCTTATGCCAGGATCGGCCGCCGTCGGTGGTGATCAGAAAAAAAGGGTCGCCCGCGATCGGATAGACCCGCTGCCCGCTAATCCAACCGGTCTCGGCGCTGACAAACTGTGTGCTGTCGAGTTCCGCTCCGCGCAAGCGATCTACCGGCTCCCGCCAGGTCGCGCCGGTATCGTCCGTCTCGAGCAGGATGGAATAGAGGGTCGATTGAGTGGAATGTATGTTCCCTGTTACGAAGAGCTTCGCTCCGACCTGGTACACGGTGGAGATTTCAAGGTAGACCGCGCAGGGTTCCTGGTCCGAGCAGGTCATCCCGGCCCACTGCAGATCATCTTCCTTGCAGGTAAAGGCCGGTTTGAAGGGCTGCGCCGCCCAAGCGGAATAGGCTGTTAGAACAGAAATGAGGAAAACCCGTCTCATGGGCCTCGAGGTCATTAAACCGAGTTGAGGTACACTATCACTAACCGAAAAAGTAGTGAGCGAGCGGGCGCGTTTGGGTGATAGGGGTGAGTGCGCCCGCTCTACGGGGATGTGCAAATAAGACGACCCGCACAACGCATATGTTACCGCCCGTCCGAGAATTTCTAGTTTTCGAACATCCCCTCAAAAAGCACGCTGGAAAGATACCGTTCTCCCGCATCCGGCAACACAACCACGATCGTTTTCCCCGCAAACTGCTCTTCCTTCGCCAGCCGCACTGCCACAACAGCCGCGGCGCCGCACGAGATTCCGCTCAGAATCCCTTCTTCATTCCCAAGGCGGCGGGCCATCTCGATCGATTCCTCGTTGGTCACCAGTTCCACCCGGTCGACGATGGAAACGTCGAGATTGTCGGGCACAAACCCCGCGCCAATCCCCTGAATCTTATGCGGCCCCGGCTTCAACCCCTCATGGCGCATCGTCTGCGTAATGACCGCGCTTGAGACCGGCTCAACAGCAACGGACGTGATCGGCTTGCCTTTGACCTTCTTGATGAACCGCGAAACTCCGGTGATGGTTCCACCCGTGCCCACGCCGCTGACCAGCACGTCGATCCCGCCCTCGGTGTCATCCCAGATTTCAGGCCCGGTGGTCTTGAAGTGGATCTCGGGATTAGCCGGATTCTTGAATTGCTGCAGCAGAACGTACCGGTCCGGGTCCTCGGCTACCATCTTCTCGGCGGTGGAAATCGCCGCACCCATGCCTTTCGGGCCTTCGGTAAGCACCAGGTTTGCGCCGAAAATCTTCAGCACCTTTCGGCGTTCAATCGACATGGTTTCTGGCATGGTGAGCGTCACGGGATACCCACGCGCGGCTCCCACGAAAGCGAGGGCGATACCCGTATTCCCGCTCGTCGGTTCGATAATTTCCTTGCCTGGCTTCAGGATGCCGCGCTTTTCGGCGTCCCAGATCATGGAGGCGCCAATCCGGCACTTCACGGAATAGGCGGGATTGCGGCCCTCTATCTTCGCGAGCACGGTCGCCTTGGCGCCATCCACCACGCGATTCAGCTTCACCAGCGGCGTGCGCCCGATACTCAACGAATTGTCTGCGTAGACCATCTTTATTTAAATCTCCCAGTTCGGTACAAAGCGCGTCCGCTTCTCTGCCCAGTCCCGGCGAACCGCGGCGAAGTTCATAGAATCCAATTGCTCGGAAACGGTCCGATCCACGCGCGCCCAGATTTCGCTGAACGGGGAATCGGCTTGCCGGCGAGCGCGCGACTTTTCGTTCTGACGTCCGTCTACATACCGGAGGACGCCGCCAACGGTGATATTCTCAGCCGGAAGCGCAAGCATGTACCCGCCTTCCGCGCCGCGCCGCGATTCGACGAAGCCGCCTTGTTTCAGACTGGCAAGAATCAGTTCCAGGAACTTCTGGGGAATTTGCTGACGTTTGGCAATGTCCGCAATCTTCACCGGTTCAGTGGGCGGTTGACAAGCCAGATCGAAGATGGCCTTAAGTGCGTATTCGCCCTTTACAGAGAAGTTCATAGTGGAGCGTCTATCGTTGAAAACGAAACTACCGCTTCCTACTAGAGATTAGATGGGATAAAGGCGGGTGTCAACAGGGAGTTAAAAAAGACGGGAGGGGAAACTTTGGATGGCCTACCAATGACTCCGACGAGAGATTGGCAAGGCCATCCAGGGCCAAACTGAGAAAAGTTACTTAGTAGCTGCGGGGGGCGGGGTGTCGGTCTTCTTTTTGCCACCCTTCTTCTTCTTCTTGGTGTCCGTCTTCTTGTCGTCCATCTTGTCCTGCGCGAACGAAACGGAACCGAGCGCCAAGCCGAGGCCGAGGGCGAGAATTGCGAGCTTCTTCATGTTATTTACTCTCCTTGTTGAGTAGGACGATTTCATTCGTCTGGTCGTATCATACAAAACCCGTCCTTAAAAGCCTCTTAACGGGCAATTAAATTCGCTTAATCTGATATTCACACGAGCCCTGAGATAAAATAACTCATTTTGTTTCAACTGGTTACGTAGATTCTATGCCTCGTCGCGATCCTTGCGACGCCCCTATGCCTGCTAGCATCATGGCGCATGCGAAAGACCCTTCTGACCAACAGCCTGGCCCGCGAGGCCGGAGTGACAAAGGCTGAAGCCGCCGATCAACTCGATCGCGTGGTTCACCAAATCGTCACAAGCCTTCGGCGAGGGCGGCCCGCCACTCTCCCGGGCCTGGGCCAGTTCCAGCCGGGCGAGGTCTGGCGATTTGAGTTCGAGAAGGGGGATCGCGGTGGCCGTCGATAAGGGCGCCTCACCGCAACTGCTCGCGCAACTCGTCCGGAAAGCGCTCGAAAGCGGCGCAGTTGTGGAAATCGACGGTCTTGGCACGTTCGCGCGCGATGGGAAGAATGGCTTCGTTTTCCATCCTAAGCGCGGCGCGAAAGTGTTTATCGCCTATGTGCATGAGGACGCGATTCTAGCCGAACGGCTCTTCGACGCGTTCGCCGCGAACGGATTCGATCCATGGCTTGATCGCCGCAAACTGGTGCCCGGTCAAAACTGGCCGCGAGCAATCGAGCAAGCCATGGAGACGACCGATTTCGTCGTTACGTGCTTCTCCGGGCACTCGGTACGCAAAAAGGGCGGTTTTCAAGCGGAAATTCGCTACGCGATGGATTGCGCTTCGCGCGTCCCCCTGGATGAGATCTTCCTGGTGCCTGTCCGGCTGGATAACTGTAACGTCCCCGCGCAAATCCGACGTTTCGTTCAGTATGTGGATCTGTTTCCGGATTTCGACGCGGGTTTTCGCCGGATCGTGCGTGTTCTGAAAGCCGAGTGGCGCCGGCGCTTAAAAGCGGCTTAACTCCTTGTAGAATAGGCGTTCAGCCTGTGCTTGAACTCCGCGGCATCGTCAAACACTTCCCGGGCCACCGCGCGGTCGATGGCATCTCTTTGACCGTCGCGCCGGGGGCGTTCTATTCGCTGCTGGGCCCTTCGGGATGTGGCAAGACCACCACGCTCAGGTTGATCGCGGGCTTCGAGCACCCGGACTTGGGCGAGATCCTGTTGAACGGAAGCCCCATTCAGAACGCCAAGCCCTACCACCGAAACGTCAGCACGGTGTTTCAGAATTACGCCCTTTTTCCGCACATGACCGTACAGCAGAACGTCGAGTTCGGGCTCCGGCAACGTGGTGCAGCGAATGCCCGGTCTCTGGCGGATGCGGCGCTCGAGATGGTGCAGCTTCGCGGAAAACAAGCCCGCCTGCCGGCGCAGCTCTCCGGTGGCGAACGCCAGCGGGTGGCGCTCGCTCGATCGCTTGTGCTGAAACCAGACGTGCTCCTGCTCGATGAGCCGCTCGCCGCGCTCGACCCCCAGTTGCGTAAGCAAATGCGTCACGAGTTGAAAGAGACGCAGCGGAACTCCGGCATCACGTTCCTCTTCGTCACGCACGATCAGGAAGAGGCGCTGTCTCTTTCGGATCGGATCGCCATTATGCACCAGGGGAGAATCGTGCAGGAAGGGACGCCGGAAGAGGTCTACCTTCGCCCGGCTTCCCGGTTCGTCGCCGGTTTTATGGGCGCGTTGAACTGGATCGGCGGCGTCGGGATCAGGCCCGAATCGACCAGGCTTTTCCGCGGCGGAGATGGCCCCAAGGCTCGAGTGACCCGCACGGTTTTCCTCGGGAACTGCGTTCACGTCTTTACCCAAACGGAGGCAGGGGAGGAAGCGCTTGCGGAACTCCCCCGCGACCACGAGCCATTCAATCCGGGCGATCATGTCCGCATTCAGTGGAGCTCCCGCGATGAAATGCGATTTGCCGAATGAACCTGCGTTCCTGGTTCCTCGTCCCTGCGCGGCTCACGATAGGACTCTTTTTCGCCGCTCCGCTCGCCATCGTTTGCGGCTACAGCCTGCTTACACGAGGCGATTACGGCGGGGCGGAGCGGCCGTGGACGCTAGAGAACTACACGCGTCTTGCCGATCCGCTTTACGCGCAAATTCTCCTCCGCTCTATCGCGATGGCCGCAGCCGCGACTCTCCTGTGCCTGGTCCTCGGCTTCCCCTTGGCGCTATTTATCTCTCGCGCGGGAAAGCGGAAGAATTTGTACCTGCAATTGGTCGTATTGCCGTTTTGGACCAGCTTCCTGGTAAGGACATACGCGTGGCTGTTTCTCCTCCGCGATACAGGCCTGGTCAACACGCTGCTGGCCCGGGCCGGGTTGATCCACCATCCTCTGGCGCTGCTGTACAACAATGGCGCGGTCTTGTTGGGCCTTGTGTACGGTTATCTTCCGTTTATGGTTCTGCCTCTCTATGCTGCGCTGGAAAAGATCGACCCAGCGCTGCTCGAAGCCGCGGCGGACCTGGGCGCCCGGCCGCTCACGGCGGTCCGGCGCGTCATAATCCCGCTTTCGCGGCCCGGGATCGTCGCCGGGTCCATCCTGGTGTTTATCCCTTGCCTGGGCGCGTACCTCACCCCCGATCTCATGGGCGGCGGGAAAACGGTCATGATCGGAAATCTAGTGCAGAATCAATTCACCACGTCACGCGATTGGCCCTTCGGCTCCGCTGCCTCACTGATCCTGTTGGCCTTCACCAGCCTTCTGCTCTACGTCTTCCTCCGTCGCGCTGAGGTGAGATGAAACGATTTCTCTCCCTCTATGCCGCTCTCGCGTTTGCCTTTCTGCACGTGCCCCTGCTGGTTCTCATAGCCTTCAGCTTCAATGGCGGCAAGTTCACGGTTTGGGAGGGTTTCTCGCTGCGCTGGTACCAATCGATCCTCCACGACCCGCAATTGGTGGAAGCCACCGGGAACAGCATTTTCATCGCGCTCGCCAGCACCGTCCTCTCCACATCCATCGGGGCTTTCACCGCATATGGAATGTGGAAGCGGAGGGCACCGGTTTTGCAGGGTTCGCTCTACCTCTCGCTCGTGACTCCCGAAATCGTCACCGGTATCTCGCTGCTGGCGTTCTTCCAGTACATTTTTCGATGGCTTCCATTCCGGCTCGGGCTCATGACCGTAGTTCTGGCGCATGTGGCTTTTTCGGTCGTCTATGTCACCGTCGTCATCTCCGCCCGGCTCACCACGATGGACAGGTCACTGGAAGAAGCAGCGCTCGATCTCGGGGCTTCCGAATGGACCGCATTCCGACGCATTACGCTTCCGCTTCTCGCACCGGGAATCGCCGCAGCGGCACTCCTCGCGCTCATCGTCTCCTTCGACGACTATGTCATCACCAGCCTGGTGGCCGGCGTGGACTCTGAAACGCTTCCCATGGTGGTTTACGCGATGGCCCGTCGCGGAGCGAACCCGGTGATCAACGCCGTTTCCGCGCTCATTGTCGTTCTCTTCGGAGTGCTTATCGTTATCTCGGAACGGGTGCGCGAGGCATGATTCGAAGGCGAGCATTTGTTCTGTCCGCGGCGGCAAGCGCCTCGTGCGCGTTCGACCGGCGCCCCCGGCTCAACATCTATAACTGGTCCAGTTACATCGCGGCGGACACCATCCCCAACTTTGAACGCGAGTCCGGCGTGCGCGTCCGCTACGGAGTATATGAAAGCAATGAAGAAATGCTGGCCAAGGTGATGACCGGCAATTCCGGGTGGGATATCGCGTTTCCGACGCACAATCGCATTCAGCCGATGGCGAAGAACCGCCTGCTTGCATCGTTGGACCACGCCCTGCTGCCGAACCTCGCGAACCTGGAAAACCGATTCCAAAATCCAGTCTGGGACCCGCAACTCCGTTACTGCATCCCCTATATGTGGAGCGCCACCGGGATCGTCTACAACCGCGCGATCCAGCCCGCCCCCGTCGGGTGGTCCGACCTTTGGAGCCCACGCTGGAACGGGCGGGTTACCATGCTGGACGATCCCGAAGATGTGATCGGAGCCTGCCTCAAGAAGCTCCGCCTGCCCTTCGACTCCATCGACCCGCGGGAACTGGAGGCCGCGAAGCAGGCGGCCATCGAGCAGAAGCGGCAGATCCGCGCGTATCTGAACGCTGAAGCGCGCGATCAACTTGTCTCAGGGGACGTACTGGCCGCGCAACTCTGGTCCACCACCTCGCAGCAGGCCATGGATGCCTCCAAGGCTCTGGCGTTCGTCTACCCCTTCGAGGGGTATCCGCTTTACGCCGATAACGCCGTGATCCTTCGCGAAAGCACGCGGCAGAAGCTCGCGCATCAGTTCCTGAATTATCTGCTTCGCCCAGAGGTGGCCGCCGCCATCGTCCGCACCTCGGAAACGGCGACCTGCAATGGCCGCGCAAAAGTCCGTCAGACGCCGACGCTCTACCCTCCACCGGACATACTGGCGCGCGGCGAATGGCCCGCTGTTCTGCCAGCCTCGGCGCAGCGGCTGAGCGATCGAATCTGGACCGAAATTAAATCTTCATAGCGCCAACAGGCCAGAAAAAGCGATGGCCTGTTCTACACTTCAACACAGGCCAGAAAAAAGGAGCGGCATTTTCCACTTTCCAACAGGCCAGAAAAAGGGACGGCTTGTCCCACGGAGCCTTGAGTCCGGATTACTTCAGCAGGTGTCGGTCGCACTCTGCGATCGCGTCCTGCGCCTGCTTGTACCGCCGTGCTGTCTCCGGAGTCTGCGGTCGCCAGTATTTCCAGCGAGCCAGATTCTTCTGAAATTGAAGCCGAGCCCAGCCATAGTGCCGGTTAGAAAGGAGCATTCGACCATAGAGCTGATCCAGATCGGAGGCTGCCTCTGTCGCGGTCAAAGTGGGTCGCGGGACCGAAAGCAGGCGGCTCACGAGCGGCTCCGCTTTCTGAATAGTGGCGGCTGCATGGTCGGGTTTGCCCATTCGAAAGAGGCTCTCCGCCTCCCGGTCCATTGCTGTCAGCTGCTCAACTGTGTGACTGTACCAGGCTTCCTTGGTCTCATCCGGGGGCGGACGTTTGACTGGAGCGGGCGCTGGTGCGCAACTGGTGAGAATCGCGACCGCCGCTACACTTGCTAGAATGCGCACTGGTTCCAGAATATCCGCCGGAGGCTGAAGCGCAATGCCATTAAACGACTCCGCTTCCCAAACGATCACAACCCGGTGCTGCGTTGCGGGCGGAGGACCGGCCGGGATGGTGCTGGGCTTCCTGCTCGCTCGTGCGGGAGTCGATGTGGTGGTGCTCGAAAAGCACGCCGATTTTCTCCGTGACTTTCGCGGCGACACGATCCATCCCTCGACACTCGAGCTGATGTATGAACTCGGAATTCTGGGAGAGTTCCTGCGTCGGCCTCACCAGGAGCTGCCGCAAGTGGGAGCTCAGATCGATGACTTCGTGGTGCCCGTCGCCGACTTTTCTCACCTTCCTACCCACTCCAAATTCATCGCTCTCATGCCCCAATGGGATTTCCTCAATTTCATTGCCGAACA
>JAOAPQ010000451.1 GCA_025462965.1 Bryobacterales bacterium | reverse complement strand
CCTGAAGGAGTCGGTCGAAGGTCATGTGCGGGTTGCATCCATCTACTCAATCGGACTTTCAGAGATGACGCGCCTGCGCGAGGAATTCACGGAGCAGTTCCCACAGGCACGGTTGCACGTCGAATATCTTCGTCCGGACAAGATTTACGAAGCGCTTCTCGCGGATCACGCCGATCTTGGTCTGGTGAGTTATCCGGAAGGTGGCCGCGACCTGACGGTGATCCCGTGGCGTGAAGAGCGGATGTCTGTAGCAATGAGTCCTTCGCACCCGCTTGCGGCGAAGCGCCAGGTCACCCCGGCCGATCTCGGGGGCGAAAGCTTCATTGCATTCGATGAGGACCTTACCATTCGCCGGCAGGTCGATCGCTTCCTTCGTGAGAACGGCGTGGATGTAATCATCGCCATGCAGTTCGATAACATTCAGACAGTCAAGGAGGCGGTCGCACTCGGTTCCGGAATCAGCATCCTCCCCGATTGCACGCTTCAGGCGGAGATTGGGCAAGGTCGTCTCGTTGCGGTCCCGCTCGATGCCCCGGGTCTTGTGCGCCCGGTCGGTATTGTGCACCGGCGGCGCAAGAAGCTCAATCGCGCGGCTCAGTCATTTATTGAACTGCTGGAAGCCCGCGAACTGGTCAATGCCTGAACAATCCCCACGTACTTAAACCGAATTAGTGAGCGGCGGAGTACATAGCGAACTCTGCGTAAAGACGTAACAGTACTTACACAGAAAACGCAATCCGACTGGAAACTTTCGATATTAATGCGCGGTTTATTCCCAAAGGTTACACTGAACTTGAGTGGAAAGACACATTTCTGTTCTACGCGCGGATGACGGTTAAGGCAAAACGCTTTAGCGTAAAGATCCTTTTGTTGTATCCTAATTACACTGTACGTTAGTGTAAGCAGTTGGGAGAACGGTACTGAACCGTGAAACTTTATGAGGAGCTTCTATGATTAAGAAATTTCTGCCGGCGGTACTAGCAGCGGGCTTGTTCGGCAGCTGCCTATTCGGCCAGGGGCTAGACACGAAAGCGTCGAAGAACGACTGGGAAGAGATTAACTTCGAGTTTAATTCGTCTGTTTTGACGGATGGATACCCCAGCCTTCTTCGGATTGCGGATCTATTGAAAAACCACCAGGATTATAAGGTTCGCATTGTTGGTAACGCGGACTCGATCGGTTCCAACCGCTACAACGACAGACTCTCGCTTTCGCGTGCCAACACGGTAGCCCAGTTCCTGCAGAAGTACGGCGCCTCTTCCGGGCAGATTCAAGCTTCAGGCCAGGGTAAGAGGGATCCGGAAGTTCCGAATAGAGATAAACTCGGCCGGTGGATAAACCGCCGCGCTGTGCTGACGGTAATGGATGGCGCCGGCAATGTCATTTCGGATGGTCAGCCGATAGCGGCCACCATCAGTGCATTCGAGGAAGACATCAACAAGAAACTCGACAAGCTCAAGATGCTTGACGATATTATGAGCCAGCTTGATGCCCTCAAGAATCAGGTCGCCGCTATCAAGGGCGATACGAGCCAGATTCCCGGTATTGCCTCCACCGCCACCAGCATTAAGTCGGATACAACCAATCTGGTCGCACGTCCGGCGCCGCTCACTTACGAGCAAACGCAGCAGGTCGCCAAGTCGGCCGCCGACTACGCTCTCACCGAGTCGGCGATCCGCAATAAGAAGTACTCTGTGGTCGGTGCGAATATCGGACCGACGTTCTTGCCCGGCCGCACCGGCAACTTCAGCGGCGGCGGTTATGCCAAGGCGCTGATCCCGTTTGGCAACGGCAAGACGCCTGATCAGTCCGGCACTCATGCCGTCCTGCTTGGCGGCGAATACCTCTACTGGCCGGAACGCCAGGAGGGACAGTTCGATCTCGGACTTATGGAGCGCTTCCGGTTCTTCCAGGCCACGGTCGCGGGTTCCTATATGCGCTCAACTTTCCGTGAATACCAGGGCGGCGCTTCACTCGGCGCTGCGAGTTTGATTCTGGACTTCCCCTTTGCGGGCGGCAAGTTCACCGCATTCGGTCAGAAGGCACTGAAGAACGACAGCACGGTTACTCGAGCCATCGATCCGATCGCCGGGCAAATAGGTCTACCGAACGCGTTCCTGAGGGTCGAAGATCAAGTCGGTGGCGGCGCGACCGTCGCAATCGGACCGGGATACGTCGAAGCCTCCGCCGCTTATAAGAAAGGGCTCGCCAGCGGAGTCGGCAGCCGCCCGACCGGGATGCTCAAGCTTGTTCTCCCCGTCACCGATATGTTTGCCGTGACGGCGGAAGCCAGCGTGAACACCACATTCCAGAACGTGAACGACGGTGGCCGCGTGGTCTTCGGCTTCCAGTTCGGCAACTGGCTGAAGCCCCGGAATTTCAACGACACCACTGCCCCGGTTCCGACGGAGGTGCCCAGGATTCACTATGAACTCCTCCGCGCCAACCGTCTGACCACGCCCTAGTACCCACGGTAAGAAGCAGTTCGGCCCGGCGATCTTCGGATCCGCCGGGCCTTTTTCATTTGCAGGTCTGCCGGACTATAAGCCGGTTTCTGTACCCTTGCGGGCGATAGTCATTCCTCTCGACCGTCCATTGCTGAACGGCTCTAGCAACCTACCCGAGAGTTAAACGGAACGGGCCGCTCCTCCCCTCCTATTTGGTCTTGCTCCGCGCGGGGTTTTCCCTGACCGGCTGAATCGCTCCAGCCGCGGTGCGCTCTTACCGCACCATTTCACCCTTACCTGAAGCTCCGAAGAACTCAGGCGGTATCTTTTCTGTTGCACTTTCCGTGAAAACCTTTTGAAAGGTCCCCCCCGGCCGTTAGCCGGCGCGCTGCCCTATGGAGACCGGACTTTCCTCCCGCGACGCATTTCCGCGTCCCGGGCGACTATCCATCCGGCAGACCTGCAATTCCAGTGTCCCATGCTTTGCGAAGCGTCGGGACGAGAAGGCGGTATGCTGTTTGCTTGAAGGCCCAATCTTATGTAGCTGACGGCGCCGGCCGCAATCATTCCACCGTGGGATTAATCTCTAACCTGGCGTACTGGCTCCTCCCGTCACTCTTCTGCTGGTGGCTTTATCAGTACGGCCTCCGGACATGGTTCCTGGAAGATGATTTCGCCTGGCTTGGTTTGAACGCTCAAATCCACGACGGGCATTCGTTTTGGCACGCTGTCTTCATTCCAAGTAGCCAGGGCACCATCCGCCCACTCAGCGAGCGGATCTTTTTCATCGTATTCTGGCGCATGTTCGGATGGGACGCATTCTACTACCGGGCGCTAGTTTTCCTCACTCAGTTCTTCAATCTGATTCTGCTTTCCTGGTTGGTCCGCAAATTAACGGCATCGCGTCTCGCGGGGTTTCTCGCACCCGTTTTGTGGACGGCCAACGCTTCGCTCGCCGTGGCGATGTCATGGACGTCAGGGTATAACGAAGTACTCTGCGCGGCATTCCTGCTCACAACATTATGCTTGTTCCTGAGATTCCAGGAAACGGGCAAGTGGCGTTACTACTGGATGCAGATGGCGGTCTTCGTTCTCGGCTTCGGAGTTCTTGAGCTGAACATAATTTATCCTGCGATTGCGCTTTGTTGGGCTATCTCGCGGGTTCGCACCGGTACGGTATCAGTAAAAACGTTGGCGCTCTCCACACTACCGCTTTTCGCATTATCGGCGGTCTATTATGTGGTGCATGCGACCGCCGCATCCCCTCAATCCACTGGCCCGTATGCCATGCACTTCGACTCCGCGGTACTCAAAACCTTGTTCAGTTACTATCGCTGGGCTTTTGTACCTCCCAGCTGGGCGGACGTTACGGGACTGGATCGCCGGTTAGGTTACCTCGCCGCCGGCATCCTCGCCCCCGGCCTGCTGATCTTTACGATCTATCAGGCACTGCATCGGCGCTACCTGCCCGCTTTCTTCCTCGCATGGTTCCTGATCACGATCGCGCCGCTCGTGCCGCTACGCGATCATCTTTCGGATTACTATCTCACTATCCCCGCTCTGGGGATGGCGGTCATCGCAGCCACAGCGGTGGAGCGCGCCTGGCATAGTTCGGCATGGTGGAAAGTGGCCTCCGTTGTCGGCTTGGCAATCTATCTTTGGGTCCAGATCCCTGTCGCGAAAGCCTCCACGCTATGGCATTACGAACGCTCCATAGCGGTTCGCAACCTGGTTCTCGGAGTATCTCGCGCACATCAACTCCACCCCGATAAGATAATCCTTCTCGCCGGCGTATCACCGGATCTGTATGCAACCGCTGTCGCGCACCGGCCCTTCCGCTTGATCCCGGGAGCGCAGGTATATCTCGCTCCACAGGTCCTCACGGCGGTCAACGGTCTCCCATCGCACCTGGCGCGCATCTCGGACTTCATCTTGCCTGCCGGAGCAACGGCCCGCGCTCTCGAGGCAGGAAGTCTTGAGGTTTACTCGGCCGCCGGCTCGCGTCTTAATAACATAACCGGAATTTATGAGCCGCCGGATTCCCGGGAATACCCGCGTTCCGTCAATGTTGGCAATCCACTTCTGGCTTATACCCTCGGGCCATCATGGCATCAAAGCGACGGAACCTACCGGTGGATGGGAGCCGAAGCAACTGTGCAAATGGGTGGCCCGCGTGTCGTAGGGGAGCGTCTATTCCTGCATACTTATGTTCCCAGGCCATTGGTTGCCGAAGGGCCCGCCTTTGTGACCATCTCAATAGATGGGCAGGAGGCGGGACATGTCGCCGTTGATAAACCGGACGCACCATTGGATTCCGATTTTGTATTGCCTGCAAGCGCCGTCGGCAAGGACGCCATTGAGGTTCGAATCCATGTCAATCGAACGTTCCAGGAGAACGACGGCGGACGGACTCTGAGCCTTGCGTTCGGCACATTAGAGATCCGCTGATCAAGTCCGCACGCCGGCGCCGGGCCTTGGACCCCTGCGCCGTTCGGACTTTGGCTTCCTACCGCGAACCGTCAATAACACCGGCGTTCCTTCAAATCCGAATCTCTTCCTGAGCTGGTTAATCAGGTACCGCTCATGGGAGAAATGCAGCGGTCCCTGTCCATCGGTGAAGAAGATAAAATGCGGCGGCCGGATGGAAGCCTGAGTTACATACAAAACCTTGCGCTCTTCAAAATGCAGGCTCTCCACGAAGCGGTTCAACTCGCCCGTGGTGACGCGCTCGCTGGCCGAGTCATACACGGTCTTGATCAGCTTGAACAACGGCTTCGTGCCGGACCCCGTCTTTGCCGAGACAAAGATCAGCGGCGCGAAGTCCACAAACTTGAGTTGATCGCGCAAGTTGCGCTCGAACTCACGTTTCTTACCTTCGCCGATCAGATCCCACTTGTTCACGCAGATAACCATCGCGCGGCCGCCTTCGAACGCGTAGCCGGCGATGGTGGCGTCAAGCCCCACGATACCTTCGGAGGCATCCAGCACCAGCAACACCACGTGCGACATCCGAATGTTGCGCCGTGCCATCACGACGCTCATCTTCTCCGCCATCTCTTTGGTCTTACCCTTGCGCCGGATTCCCGCTGTATCCACGAAAACGAACTCCGCGCCGTTGTGAGTCACGCGCTCGTCCACTGAATCGCGAGTCGTACCTGCCACCGGCGAAACGATTGCCCGCTCTCCTCCGGTCAGCGCATTCAGGAGAGTGGATTTCCCGACGTTCGGGCGGCCGATGATGGCCACCTTGATCGCCTCTGTTTCTGGCTCCGCCTCGGCCAGCGGGAAGTTTGCAGTAACATGCTGCAGTAGAGCTTCGACGCCAATGTTGTGCTCGGCCGAAACCGGGAAGATGTCCGAAATTCCGAGCGAATAGAAGTCCAGTGCAAGATCCTGTTTCTTCCCCGTGTCGGCCTTGTTGACCGCCAGAGTCACCGGCTTGCCCAGGCGCTTGAGCATTTGCGCCAAGTCGCGGTCGGAACCTGTGATCTCAGCCCGGCCGTCAACCAGAAAGATCACCTGGTCGGCCTGATTGAGGGCGAATTCGGCCTGTTTCAGGATCTGGCTTGGAATGTACTCGGCATCCTGCACCACGATTCCACCCGTGTCGATCACTTCGAACGGCTTGCCGTCGAACTCCGCCGTGCCGTGGATGCGGTCTCGCGTGATGCCCGGCTCATCCCCCACGATAGACCGGCGCTCGCCCGTGATTCGATTGAAAAGAGTGGACTTGCCAACGTTCGGCCGTCCTACGATCACAACTGTGGGCATGCTTCAACTGTAGCAAGGCGGCCTTAAACTAAACTGAAGCAAGTGCCTGTAAAAACAAGTGGAGCGCGGCAGTTCTTCGGGCGCCAGGGCACGCTTTC
>JAOAPQ010000340.1 GCA_025462965.1 Bryobacterales bacterium | reverse complement strand
CCGGTCCTGCTGCGCGCCGAAGACACCGTGACACGCGCGAGCGGTTTCTACTGGGGACGGGCGGATGCGAAGGAGCAGCCGCGCAAGATCATGATGGCACCGCAGGATTTCAGTGTTCCCGCCAAAGCCAAGGACGCCGATGTCTTCGTGCTTACCGGTCAGACTTTCGATCAGTTTCCGGATTTGCTCGTCACCAATGCCAGCATGAAGGAACTCCGTAAAGTCAGCGACGCTAATCCGCAAAAGGCCGATCTCATCTGGGGCTCGGCTGAAATGGTGAACTTCGAAAATCTAGATGGCGTCCCCCTGCAGGGCGCACTCTACAAGCCTGAGAACTTCGATCCGCAGAAGAAGTACCCGATGATCGTGTACATCTACGAGAAGCTCGCGCAGAACATCAATCACTTCGTCGAGCCGAAGCCGATGGATAGCATTAACATAAGTTATTACGTCAGCAATGGGTATCTGGTCTTCACGCCGGATATCGTCTACACCATCGGCTATCCCGGGCAAAGCGCGCTGAAGTGCGTGCTGGCGGGGGTCAACACTGTCGCGGCGCGCGGCTATGTCGATGAAAAGAACATCGGCATTCAAGGCCATAGCTGGGGCGGGTACCAGATCGCGTACATGGTGACACAAACCAATCGGTTCAAGGCCGTGGAGGCGGGCGCGCCTGTTGCCAATATGATCAGCGCCTACGACGGCATCCGCTGGGGGCCCGGTCTGCCGCGACAGTTCCAGTACGAGAAGACGCAGAGCCGGATTGGCGGAACTATCTGGGAATACCCGCTGCGCTTTATCGAAAACTCGCCGATCTTCATGGCCGACCGTGTCCAGACGCCGATTCTGATGGTCCACAACGACGCGGATGACGCGGTGCCGTGGTATCAGGGCATCGAATACTTCCTGGCGTTGCGCCGCCTTGGCAAAGAGGCGTACCTGTTCACCTATAACGGAGAACCGCACCACCTTCGCCGCCGCGCGAATCAAAAAGATTACGCGATCCGCCTCGCCCAGTATTTCGACTACGAATTAAAAGCGGGACATAAGCCTGCGTGGATGGAAAAGGGCATCCCGTATCTGCATACCGCCGAACAGATGGCGACGGATAAGTAGCCCTGACTACCTGTCCAACACACCGTACTTCCCGATCTCGATGAGCCAGCCATCGGGATCGCGGAAGAATAGCTGATGGATCTGCCGGTCCGGAATCAGATTTCGCTTGTAAACGATGCCGAACTCGCGCAGGCGCATTTCCATCGCATCCACATCGTCGACAGCAAACGCCACATGATTTTCTCGCGGATTGACGCCTGCGGGCGCGTCCGGCGTAGTCAGGTCTTCAATCAGGTGAAACTGCATGCCGGCCAGATAGAGCCACGATCCGTTGAAAGAAAACGCCGGCCGCGAAATCTCCTTGCACCCGAGCACATCAATATAGAATTTCCGGCTCGCGTCCAGGTTCTTGGTCGTGCGACCGACGTGGTTCAAGTGCAGAATTGGAATCGGATCGGGCATTACTTAAGCTTTCGGAACTTCTTTATGGAGCCACGCGCAACCGTCTGCACGAGCTCCCTCGGCAGCGTCTTCTGGATCGCGGCCCACGCCTTGTAGCGCCACCCGGGTATCACATACAACTCATTCCTCGCCAACCCGCGCAAGGAAGCATCCACAACCTCTTCCGCCGAACTCCAAAGGCTCTTTGGGATCCCGGAGACATCCATCCCGACCGCCTTATGAAACTCCGAAACCGTGAACCCGGGACAAAGCGCCTGTACCCGGACGCCTGAGTTCACATCCTTCAACTCCAGAGCGATGCCTTCGGTGAAGCTGTTCATCCATGCCTTGGTCGCCGAGTAACTGACGCTTCCCGCGCCGGTCTGGGCGAAGGCCGCAACGGACGACACATTGATCACCGCTCCACGGTTCCGCGCCACCATCGGCGGCAGCGCCGCATGCGTCAGCCGCATAGTTGCGATGACGTGAACGTGGTGCATCGCATCCTGCCCGAGCTCATCGGCTTCCCAAAACCGCCCTTTGGTTCCGAGCCCCGCGTTGTTCACCAGCATGTCCACATTGCCGGCGCTTTCAATCCGGCGCTCGACTGCCTGGATACCTGCGTCGTTCGCCAGATCCGAAACGACAACTTCACCGCCTATCTCCTGCTGCAGTTGTCGCAGCCGGTCTTCCCTCCTGGCTACAAGCAGCAGATCATACCCGCACTCCGCCAGGGCGCGCGCGAACGCGGCCCCGATCCCGCTCGAAGCTCCCGTGACCACCGCTAACGGCTTAGAACTTGATAACGACTTTTCCAAAGTGCGCCCCGCTTTCCAGATACTTATATGCTTCCCGAGCTTCCGGGAACGGAAACACCCGATCGATTATGGGATGCATACCACGCAGCGCAATCGCCCTGTTCATCGCTTCGAACATATCGCGCGAGCCCACATAGATCCCCTGCAGCCGGATGGTCTTCATCAGCAGCGGCGTTGGATTCACCTCGCCCGTGTTGCCGGTCAGAACACCGATGAGCGAGATGGTGCCTCCCATGCGAACCGCCTTCATCGACTTCGCGAGCGTTCCCGCGCCCCCGACCTCGATCACATAGTCCACGCCTGCCGCGGCCTTTTCCCAGTCGGGAGTGGTCTTGTAATTGATCGTCCGGGAAGCGCCCATCTCGCGCACGCGCGCCAGCTTCGCATCGCTGCTCGAGGTCGCAACCACCTGCGCGCCGGCTATCAGCGCAAACTGCAGCGCGAAAATGGAAACGCCACCCGTGCCCTGCACCAGGACCGAATCGCCCGGCTTAATGCCATTAAGTCCGTGCCACGCCGTCACTCCTGCGCAAGGCAGGGTTGCCGCTTCCTCAAACGAAAGATGGTCCGGAATGCGCACCAGACCTTCCTGGTTGAACACCACGTATTCGGCAAGTACGCCATCGATGGCTCCGCCGAGCGCCGACTTGGCCTTGGCGTCGTCGACACCGCCGCAAATCCATTTCTGCATGAAGATACCGGCGACACGGTCTCCAACCGCCCATCGCGTCACTCCCGGACCCAGTTCCACCACCTCGCCCGCGCCATCGGAAAGCGGGATCAGTGGCAGTGACACGCCGCGACCATACGCCCCCCGCGCCACGGAAAGATCACGATAATTCAGGGAGGCGGCTTTCATTTTCACCTTCGCCTCCCCATATCCGGGGCTCGGTTCTTCGCGCTCTGCCACTTGCAGCGATTCGATGCCTTTCGTCTCGCGGATCTCGTAGACTTTCATTAGTTGCCCTCTTGTTATTGTGACGTCAGTCTCCCAGTTCCGCTAGACCATCCGTTCACGTATTCGCTTCCCGTAACGCTGCAACATCGCGTTCAGCCGGGCTGCCGGATTGTGGTGCCGTTCGGTCCGAGAAAGCTGACCGGCGTGATCCTCGCGTGCCACGATGACAAGCCGGAAGGGAATCTTCGTGACGCGCTGCGTCTGATCGATTCCGAACCGGTCCTGAGCCACGACATGATCGCACTGGCGCGCTGGATTTCCGGTTACTACTGTGCGCCCCTTGGCGAAGTGCTCCGATCCATGCTCCCGCTAGCGTCCGAAATCCGTTCGGGCAAGATCTACTCGCTCACGGATTCCGGTCGCGATGCCGCGCGACAACTCTTTCTCGACGCTTCGGCCGACGATCAGGCGGCAAATCTTTTGCGCGCGTTGGAGGGCCGTTCGCTCTCCGCCGGATATCTGAAGAAGAAATTTCCCCTGGCCGACAAGATCCTGCGCTCGCTCGAGAAGAAGGGTTTCCTGGTGGCGGAGCACACACACGAGAGCCGCGATCCGCTGCGAGCCGCTTCCCAGAGCATGCGCATTCAGCTCAACGGCAAGGATCCGGAGGGCAAGCTGCCTAAAGCCGAGCGCGAACTCATCGCCTTCCTGCAACTGCATCCCGGCACCCACAACCTAGGCGAAGTGGAACAACAGGTGAAGAATGCCAGCACCGCGGCGAGAGCACTTGCCCGAAAGGGCGCGCTCACGGTGACACGCGAGGAAACGCAGGTTTCGTCAGGGTATGCGAAGACTTCACATCAGCTGAACCCGGCACAGCAAGCGGCCCTAGACAGCATCCGGCTGGGAATCGAGTCGCGCGAGTTCCGGACTTTTCTCCTGCATGGTGTCACGGGCTCCGGCAAAACCGAGGTGTACCTGAAGGCCATCGACGCCGCGCTTGCGTGCGGACGGAGCGCGCTGCTGATGGTCCCGGAGATCGCGCTCACACCCGCGATGGCCGGCCAGTTCTTCTCGCGCTTCGGGAACCGCGTCGCCATTCTGCACAGCGCGTTCAGCGATTCGGAGCGCACGGAACAGTGGCGGAAGATTCGATCGGGCTCAGCGTGGGTAGTTGTGGGAACGCGCTCGGGCGTCTTCGCGCCGGTGCGGGATCTGGGGCTGATCGTTGTGGATGAAGAACACGACCAGAGCTATAAGCAGGAGGAGACGCCCCGCTACAACGGGCGCGATGTCGCCATTGTCCGCGCGCAGCACGCGGGAGCGTGCGTGGTCCTCGGCTCCGCCACGCCGAGCTTGGAGAGCCGCTACAACGCGGAGAAGGGCAAGTACACCCTGCTCGAACTCTCCGAGCGGATTGAATCGCGCCCGATGCCCCGCGTCGATCTCATTGACATGCGCCAGGAGTTCCTGGAGACACGCAAGCAGGCGACCTTCTCCCGGGCCATGCTCGACCAGTTTGAGGCACGGCTTGATAGCGGCGAGCAAACAATCGTGCTGCTCAACCGCCGCGGATTCTCGACATTTGTGGCGTGCCGGGCATGCGGCGAAAGAGTGCAATGTATTAATTGCTCGCTGACTCTAACCTTTCACCGGCGGGATCGCCGCCTGCTCTGCCACTACTGCAACTATGCGGAGAAGGTACCCTCGTTGTGCCCGAAGTGCCAAAGCGAGCACATCTACTTCCTTGGAGTGGGCTCTGAGAAGGTTGAAGAGGAATTGCACAACCAGTTCCCCACCGCCCGTATCGCCCGCCTGGACCGCGACACAATTACAGGGAAGCGCCACTATGAAACCATCCTGCAAGGGTTCCGCGATCGTGATTTCGACATCCTGGTAGGCACGCAGATGATCGCGAAAGGCCACGATATTCCGAACGTCACGCTCGTGGGTGTGGTGTCGGCGGATATCGGACTCGGCATGCCGGACTTCCGCGCCGCCGAACGTACTTTCCAGTTACTGACCCAAGTGGCCGGGCGCGCGGGCCGCGGCAGCCTGCCGGGTGTGGTGCTCGTTCAGACGATCAATCCGGATCATTACGCCATCCGACTGGCAGCTGCTCAGGATTACCAGGCATTCTACGAAAAGGAACTCCAGTTCCGCCGGTTCATGCACTATCCGCCGTTCACTGCCATGGCGAATATCCTGGTGAGGAGCGAGAAGCAGGAGGATGCACTCCGTATGAGCGCCGAACTCGGACAGCACTTGGAACCCGCTCCCGAGAAGATTAAGGTCATGGGTCCGGCGGAAGCTCCGGTTCCGCGTCTGAAGGCCGAATACCGGTACCAGTTCCTGATCAAAGCGGCGAGCCGCAAGTCGCTGAACGAACTTCTCCGCCGTGCCCAGGATTTCACGCGAGCACAAAAATGGAACGCGACGGCGCTCGTGATCGATGTCGATCCGTTCACTCTGACCTGAACAAACACTGTGATAACCTAGACGAAACAGTTCCGGTTTTTAGCCTGGAACCAAAGGGTCTATTTCACGATGTTGTAACGAACAGTCTTTTATCCTGTTCGTAGTCCGGGTTAGTTCTAACTTCCGAGGTCTCTGATGCAAATACCACAAAGTCCAAGTTCTCTTGTTACATCTCCATTCCGAGCAAATATCCGCGCCATCCGGCTAATTGGTCTTATGACGCTGGCGCTCCCTTCACTGTTCGCACAGGGCTCCGGTTTCGGCGCGATTTCCGGCGTAGTCCGAGATGCGAGTGGCTCCGTTATACCGGGAGCGAAGGTCTTAGTTGAGAACCCCTCCAAAGGCATTCGCCGCGATTTGGAGTCGAACGGCGCCGGTGGTTTCAGTGCGCCCGCGCTTGTTCCCGCATCCGGCTATTCCGTCAACATTTCGAAGGCGGGTTTCGCCGGGTATGAAGTAAAGGATATAACAGTGGCGGTCGGTGAATCCGTCACGCTCAATGCCACGCTGACGGTTTCTACTTCCGCTACCCAGGTTGAAGTGAGCGCCGAGGCGCCGATTATCGACGATACGAAGGTCGATGTCTCCACAGTTGTAACAAGCCGCCAGATCCTCGATCTACCGATTAACGGCCGCCGCGTAGATTCCTTCGTCCTTCTGACGCCGGGTGTATCTGCGGATGGCGCCTTCGGTTTGCTCTCATTCCGCGGCAATCCAGGAGGCAACTCGTTTCTGACGGACGGCAATGACACGACAAACGCTTTCTACGACGAGAACGCCGGGCGCACCCGCGCTTACAACATCTCGCAGGATGCGGTGCAGGAATTTCAGGTGGTCTCGAGCAATTTCCTCGCGGAGTATGGACGCGCTTCCGGCGGAGTCGTCAACACGGTGACGCGCAGCGGCGGCAACGATATCCACGGCACCGCTTATTGGTTCTTCCGAAACCGCACCTTGAACGCCACTGATATCACCGCGCGCGGTGTGAATCCTCCCGAGTGGCGCCACCAGGCCGGCGCCAGCATCGGCGGTCCGATCGTCAAGAATAAACTCTTCTACTTCTTCAATGGCGAGCTGCAGCGACGCAACGAAC